>DATIEU010000333.1:0-4502 GCA_035455565.1 Steroidobacteraceae bacterium
GTGCCTTGCGGGCCGGGCAGGACTTCCACCTGGGCGATATCGAAGAACGCGGCGCTCGTTCCCTCGCGCGGCACGTACGAGCCGCCAAAGACGAAAGCCACCGAGGGCTCGACATTCGGCAAGTCCAGGCTCGCGCCGACGCCGCGTATGAAGACCTGCGTGTTGTTGCCTTCGGCCTGAAAGCGAGCCGCCGGCGCGAGCATCTGGGCAGCGCGCAGATCGGTGATACCGCCGGCGAGCAGGCTGCCGGTGTCAATCGCGGTCAGGGCAGCAGCCACCTCCTGCAGATTTCGTTGTTCCTTCTGAGCCGTGACCACGATCTCTTCGAGCCGCCCCTCGGCGGCCGGGACCGCGTCCGACTGTGCCGCAACCGGGCCCGTAACGGCGACGGTGCTCAGTGCCAAGAGCAGGCTGCAAGGCAGGATGTTCTTGCACGAGTTGTTCAAGACTTCCATCCATTCCTCAGAGCGCAGTGGCCAGCTCAGCCGCCGCGCCACGCCCACACGGCAAGCCACAGGCAACCGACCGAATGAATCGCGAGCGTGCGCTCGATGGCGCGCTTGAGAGGCTCACGCGCTTGTGCCACCGGGCGTATGTCGCGTGAGTTGACGAGAGCCAGCGCAAAGAGCACGGGCGGCACGAGCAGCGCGTACGGGCTCAGGTGCCCGGCATAGACTGCGGCGACGATGGCGAGCAGCGCGCCCAGGTGCAATCCGACATAGATCCAGCGCGCGCCACCGACACCGAAGCGCACCGGCAAGGTGCGCTTGTCCGCCGCTGCATCCGCCTCGACATCCGGCACCTCGTTGATGAGCAGGATGGCCGTCACCCACACGGCTACCGGCAACGAAATGAGCACGGCAGCCCAATCCACTCGGCCCGACTGCAGCCAGGCGGCACCGGTCACCGGGAGCACGCCGAACGCGGTGCCGATGGCGAGCTCACCGATGCCGCGGCCCGCGAGCTGTACGGGCTGCACCGAGTAGAGCGTCGCGAGGGCGATACCCGCGAGACCGAACGCGAGCACGAGCGGGCCCTCGAGCCAGGCGAGCAGCACACCACACAGGCAAGCGGCAGCGAGCAGGCCGACGCCGAAGCGCTGCATGGCACGCGCGCTCAGGATCTCGTTCTGGATGAAGCGCGAGCCGCCGGTATACGGAAAGATGCGCGCCGTGTTGGCACGATCGGTGCCGCTCGCCTCGTCGGCTACATCGTTGATCACGTTGGCGCCCGCGTGCACGAGCATGGTCGCGAGCAACGCGAGCACGGCCACGCCCAGGTCGAAAGCACCGCTCGCCGCGTGACCCCATGCGGTTCCGACCACTACCGGCAGCACGGATGCCGGAAAAAAGGCCGGCCGCATGGCTCCCCAATAACGGCGCAGGATGCGTCCGGGTGAATTGCCCAGCAGTTCGACTGCGAGGGGTTCGGTGGCTGGCGGCATGAGTTGACTCCTTATAGTTCTGGGCTTGCTTCATGGACCCGCACGTTCTCTTCCAGCTCGTAGAGCTCGAGCTGCTCCTCGACGAAGCGCAGCGCCTGCTCGAGCTCGGGCATCAGCACGTTCTCGAGGGCACGCGCGCGTCGCTCGGTACGCCGATACTCGGCGGCGAGCCGGCGCAGGCTCCGCTCGAGCGCCGCCAGCGGGACCGCCTCGCGCATCAGCTCGAGATGAATTGCGCCACAGGCGTGCGCCTCGGGGGAAGGATCGATCGCCTGCGACGACCCGGACGCCGTCACCGCCGCCTGCGCCTCGACTATGGCGATCCCCATTGCGCGACGCGTCCGCAGCGCGATCCGGAACTCGGCGAGCGCTTGGCCCGGATAGACGATGAGGGCGTCGAGGCCGTGCCGGGCCGCCGCATCGAGCAGGGCCGCGCCGGCATCGCGGTGCAAGGCAAGCCACGCGGCACGGGCGTGCCGGTAGCGCTCCAGGCCACGCAGGATCTCCGTGGCCAGCAGGATGCGTTTCTCGTCGAGGAACTCGTAGCCTTCCTGTACGAGATGGCGTTCCTCGCGCAGCTCGAGCGCGGTGGAACGGTTCGCCGACAGCTCGCGTTCGAGCTCAGGCATCCAGAGATCCTTCGATGTAGTGCCCGAGCTGGCGCCGATCGAGACGCGTGAGCTCCTCCGGCGGCAGCATCCTGAGCACCTGCCAGCCACCCGCCATGCTTTCCTCCAGCGTGCGCCCGGCGCGCTGATCGACCAGGCGCCGCTCGAAGGCATCGCCGAATTCGAGGTAACGCTGCTCGGCGCTGGACAGCCCGTCGCGACCCAGCACGCTCGCGAGCAGGCGCACGCGGTTGGCGCGCGCGTAGGCTGCGAACAACTGGTTGGAAAGCGCCGGATGATCGGCATGCGTGAAACCTGCGCCGATGCCGGTGTCCATGAGCCGCGAGAGACTGGGCAGCACCTTGACCGGCGGATAGATACCCGCGCGGTCAAGCTCCTTGTCGAGCACGATCTGGCCTTCGGTGATGTAGCCGGTGAGGTCGGGGATCGGGTGTCCGATGTCATCGCCGGGCATTGTCAGGATCGGCAGCTGCGTGAGTGTACCCGCGCGACCGCGAACGCAGCCCGCGCGTTCGAAGATCGAGGCAAGGTCGGAATACATGTAGCCCGGATAACCCTTGCGGCTCGGGATCTCGCCGCGGCTCGAGGACACCTCGCGCAGCGCCTCGCAATAGTTGGTCATGTCGGTCATCACCACCAGCACGTGCCGGCCTGCGACGAAGGCGAGGTATTCGGCCGCGGTGAGCGCGTAGCGCGGCGCGAGCAGCCGCTGCGTGCTCGGATCGTCTGCGAGGTTGAGGAACAGCGCCGTATGACTGAGTGCACCGCTGCGCTCGAGACTGCTGCGAAAGAGCTCTGCGGTGTCGTGCGAGACGCCGATGCCTACGAACACCAGCGCGAAGTCGCCCCGCTCCGCGCCTCGCAGCCGAGCCCGCTGGGCGATTTCGACTGCAAGGCGGTCGTGGGGCAGGCCGCTGCCGGAGAAGATCGGCAGTTTCTGGCCGCGCACCAGGCTGTTCATGAGGTCGATGGTCGTGACACCGGTCTCGATGAAATCGCGCGGCAGGAGGCGCGCCGACGGATTGATGGGCAAACCGTCCACGGGGAGCTCGAGCTCGGCCGGCAGAAGCGGCCCACCGTCGAGGGGCTGACCGATGCTGTCGAAAACGCGGCCCAGGATGCCGGGCCCTACCGCGAACTTGAGTGGCTCATCGCGCAGGATGACGCGCGTGTCGCTGGTGCCGAGACCGAGCGTGCTTTCCAGTACCTCGAGCACCAGCGCCTCGTCATCGAGCGCGACCACGCGCCCGATGCGCCGATGCCCGTCGCTGCCGACCACCTGCACCGCGCTGTTGAGCCCCACGTCCACGGTGCGCCGCGTGAAGACGAGCGGGCCGGTGATGCGCGTGACCGCCGCTTCAGTGGACAACGTCGCGCGCACTGCTCGCCTCCGCCGTCAAACTCTCGAACTGGCTTTCGATCTGCCGCAACAGCGGCTGGATACGCGTGACGCGATCCTCGCCGATCTCCTCCCCCACGCGCAGCAATCGGCGGTAGGTCTCGAGCGCCACGATCTGTTCCGGCGTGACGCCGCGCTCGAGGGCACGCTCGGCCAGCTCGATGAAACGCATGACGGCCCGCACGATGGCGGTCTGGCGCGCGGGCGAGCAGTAGCGGTCGACCTTCGACATGGCGGACTGCCGCAGCACCGCTTCGTTCACCAGCTCGGCGCAGGCGAGCGCGAGCTGCTGGCTGGGCGGCAGCGCTTCCTTGCCCACGATGCGCACCATCCTCTCGAGCCGCGCCTGCTGCTCGAGGAGAGTCAGGATGCGCCGGCGCTGCCCGAGCCAGTCGGGGTTGCCCTGCAGCTTCCACCACTGGGCCATGACCTCGACGTCCTCGGAGTACGACTGCAGGGGATGGATGGCGGGATAGAAGCGCGCGTGGGCGCGCTGCCGGTCGAGCGCCCAGAAGCTGCGCACATAGCGCTTGGTGTGCAGCGTCACCGGCTCGGAGAAATCTCCCGCGGGCGGGCTGATGGCACCGATGATGGTCACCGATCCTTCCGTGCCGGCGAGCGTGCGGGCGCGCGCGGCGCGTTCGTAGAAGTCGGCGAGGCGTGAGCTGAGGTAAGCGGGGTAGCCCGCCTCGCCCGGCAATTCGCCCAGCCGGCCCGACACTTCGCGCAACGCCTCCGCCCAGCGGCTGGTGGAGTCGGCCATCAGCGCGACGTGCAAGCCCTGATCGCGGAAATACTCCGCCACGGTGATGGCCGTGTAGATGCTCGCCTCGCGCGCCGCCACCGGCATGTTGGACGTGTTGGCGATGATCACCGTGCGTTCCATCAGCGCGCGGCCGGTGCGCGGGTCGTCGAGACCGGGAAACTCCTCGAGCACGCCGGCCATCTCGTTGCCGCGCTCGCCGCACCCGAGGTAGACGATGACGTCGGCGAGGCAGCCCTTGGCCAGGCTCTCGAGCAGGATCGTCTT
>DATIEU010000334.1:0-2091 GCA_035455565.1 Steroidobacteraceae bacterium
GCGGCGCCGCCAATCAGGAGCAGCGCGGACATCGCCAGGATGTAGGCGTTGACCACCCACTGCATGGCCGGCAGCGTCGTGGCGAGATCGCGTTGAATGTCGGGCAGCGCCACGTTGACCACCGATTCGTCCGTGATCGCCATGGTCGAGGTCAGCACCGAGACCGAGAGGATCCATGCCTTCTGTCGCTGATCGGCCCGCGCGCAGGCCACGGAGCGAATCGACCCTTCCTCGCATGGGCGCGCCCTCGGATTGATCATGCGAGCATGCTAGCGCGTCGCGCGCGCTCGCGCCTTGACAGTGCACCGCCCGCTGATGATTATGATGTTAAGTAACCGCGCGCCGTCCATGCGGCGCCCGGCCAGCCGGACGCGAGAGACCTGCGGTGCCGCACATCCTGATCGAGTACTCCGCCAACCTGCGCGAGAGTGTGGACTTCCCCGAGCTTCTGCTCGCGCTCCGTGCTGCCGCGCTGACCACGGGCGTGTTTCCGCTCGGTGGCATCCGCATCCGCGCGTATGAAGCCACGCATTACCTGATCGCGGACGGCCACCCGGACAACGCCTTCGTGCACATCATGCTGCGCGTGGGGCACGGTCGGGATCTCGAGACGCGCAAGCGCGCCTGCGACGCCATTTTTGCGGCGGCCTGCGAGCATCTCGATGCCCTCTATCGGCGCATCCCGCTCGGCATCTCTCTCGAGATGCAGGAGATCGATGCCGTGCTCACCTGCAAAAAGAACAATCTGCACGAGTACGTCAAGGCGCGCCAACCCAGGGCGGCCACGACATGAGTGCTGCCCTCGAAACGAACCTGCGCAAGGCGGGCGAGTTCCTGCGCCGGTTTCGCGAGGCACCGCTGGGTCACTTCATCGGTGGCCGCCACGAACGCGGTGCGAGTGGCAAGACGATCGACAACGTCTCGCCCGTCGACGGCAGCCTGCTCAACGCGCTGATCTGTGGCGACGAACGCGACGTCGATGCGGCGGCCCGGGCGGCGCAGCAGGCATTTCCGGCATGGCGCAGGAAGACCGGTGATGAGCGGCGCGCGATCCTGCACCGTGTCGCGGACCTGATCGAGTCGCGTCGCGAGGAGATCGCGCTCGTCGAATGCATGGATACCGGGCAGCCGCTCAGGTTCATGAGCGGCGCGGCCTTGCGCGCGGCAGAAAACTTCCGCTTCTTTGCGGATCGCGCGCCCGGTGCAGCCGATGGGTTGTCGCTGCCGGCGGCCGAGCACATGAACTACACGGTGCGTCAGCCGATCGGACCGGTCGCGATCATCACGCCATGGAATACGCCCTTCATGTTGTCGACGTGGAAGATCGCACCGGCATTGGCGGCGGGCTGCACGATCGTGCACAAGCCGGCCGAATGGAGCCCGCTCACCGCGATGCTGCTCGCCGAGATCATGACCGAGGCGGGCGTTCCGCACGGCGTCGTGAACCTGGTGAACGGAATCGGCGAGGAAGCGGGTCGACTCCTGACCGAGCATCCGGCCATTCGCGCCACTGCATTCATCGGCGAATCGAAGACCGGCCGGCTGATCATGAGCCAGGGGGCGCCCACGCTGAAGCGCGTGCATCTCGAGCTGGGCGGCAAGAATCCGGTGGTGGTCTTCGCGGACTCCGACCTCAACCGGGCGCTCGATGCCGCCGTGTTCATGATCTACAGCCTGAATGGCGAGCGCTGCACGTCATCCAGCCGTCTGCTCGTCGAGCGTTCCATCTACGATGAATTCGTCGAGCGTGTTGCCGCGCGCGTCGCGACCCTGAAGGTGGGCCATCCGCTCGATCCCGCCACGGATATCGGACCGCTCATTCACCAGCGCCACCTCGACAAGGTGCTGAGTTATTTCCGCATCGCGCGCGAGGACGGCGCCGACATTCGTGTCGGCGGTGCGCGGGTCGAGGGCCTGAAGCCGGGCTTTTTCGTGCAGCCGACGCTCTTTACGAAAGCGAGCAACGCGATGCGCGTTGCCCGCGAAGAGATCTTCGGCCCGGTGCTCACCGCGATTCAGTTCAGCGACGAGGCCGAGGCGCTCGCACTCGCCAACGACAGCGAATACGGGCTCACCGCGTACATCTGGACG
>DATIEU010000335.1:0-2154 GCA_035455565.1 Steroidobacteraceae bacterium
CAGGATCCTGCTGGTCGTGGACCTCGGTGAGCAGTCCGAGCAGATCGCGGTGCGCGCCCGCGACTTGGCGGCCCTGCTAGGGGCCGAGTTATCGGTCCTGCACGTCGTGGAATACGTCCCGGTCGAACCCATGGGCGAGACACTGCTGCCCGCGGTCCAGATCGAAGAGGAACTGGTGCAGCGCGCCCGTTCGCGGCTTGCCGAACTGGCCGGAAATCTCGGCATCGCCCCGGCAAGGCTCCAGGTGGCTGCCGGCAACATCAAGGCGGAAATCGTGCGCGCTGCCCAGGAACAGCAGGCGGACCTGATCGTGCTTGGCAGCCGCGAGCGCCGCGGCCCGTCGATCCTCGTCAATTTCACCGAAGACACGGTCCTCCATGCCGCTCCCTGCGACGTGCTGGCGGTCCGGCTGCGCTAGGTGCCGGACATGGCCGAATCGGACGACAACCTGATCACGGTCAACGTCGACACGCGCTATCTCGAGGACCAGTCGGACCCCGACGAAAACCGCTTCGTGTTCGCCTACACGATCACGATCCGCAATCGCGGCACGGTGCCCGCGAAGCTGCTCACCCGCCATTGGGTCATCACCGACGCCAACGGCAAGGTGCAGGAGGTGCGCGGCGAAGGCGTGGTCGGCGAACAGCCGCACCTGCTGCCGGGGCAGGGCTTCCGCTACACGAGCGGAGCAGTGCTCGAAACGCCGGTCGGCTCGATGCAGGGCTCCTACCAGATGCTGGCCGACAATGGCGTGAAGTTTGACGCGCCGGTCGCGCCATTCACGCTCGCGATTCCAGGCACGATCCACTAGGACACCTCGTTGGCCCATTACGCCGTCGGCGACCTGCAGGGCTGCCATGCGGAGTTCATGGCGCTGCTCGCTCGCCTGCGTTTCGACGCGTCGCGCGATCGGCTGTGGCTCACCGGCGACCTGGTCAATCGCGGGCCCGAATCGCTCGCGGTGCTTCGTGAAGTGCGTGCGCTCGGGCCTTGCGTGACAGTCGTGCTCGGCAATCACGACCTGCACCTGCTCGCGATGGCATGGGCGCCCAAGACCGTACGACGGCGCGAGCCCGAGCTCGAGGCTGTGCTTGATGCGCCGGATTCCGGCGACCTCCTCGCCTGGCTCGGATCGCGCCCCCTGCTGCATCGCGACCGGGCGCTCGGCTGGACGCTGATTCATGCCGGGCTGCCGCCGCAATGGACACTCGCGCAGGCCGAGAAATACGCAAGGGAAGTCGAGCGCGCGCTCAAGCAGGACGCGGCCGGCTTGCTCGGCGAAATGTATGGCGATCAGCCCGACCGCTGGTCACCCGCGCTCAAGGGTATCGAGCGGCTGCGCTTTTCAGTCAACTGCCTGACGCGGCTGCGCTTCGTCGATGGCGCGGGACGGCTGCTGCTCGCGCTCAAGGGTCCGGTCACCGACGCCCCGGCAGATGCAATCCCCTGGTTCCGGCACCCCGCACGCGCGACAAAAAGCGACGCCTTGGTGTTCGGGCACTGGTCGGCGCTCGGCTACCTGTCGGAGCCCGGCCTGCGATGCCTCGATACGGGCTGCGTCTGGGGAGGCTCGCTCTGCGCGCTCAGGCTGGACCGGGAAGAGCTGCCGGTGATGCTGCCTTGCCGCGGCAATCGGCACGTGGCCGGCTGATCACGGGCTCTGGACCTGCTTCAGGCTCTGGCTCTGGGGCGGCGCGTCGTCGACTGAACGGATGCCCGTCAGCACTTCGAAACGCAGGTCGATCCGGTTGCCGACAAGCTGGTGCGGAATGCAGTTGATGTTGGTCTCGACCGAGCGCGTGAGGAATTTCGGCATGACGCGGTCGTGGAAGATTTCCACGAGCTCGCAGTCGCCCATATCGAGTCCTTTCGGCGAATTGCGCTTGATGACGACCGGCTTCCAGACGCCGAGCACAGGCTCGCCCACGTCGCGGTCGCCCGGCTTCGGAATTGCAGGCGCCCAGAAAGTGATCTTCAGGCGCGGAAAATCGGCAACCTTCTGGTAGCCGAACTCGCAGCCGCGCTCGATGACCTTGATGTCCTCGCGCACGCCGAGGTGCTTCAGCAACAGTTTGACCTTGCTTTTCAGCCCGCCGCAGGTGTAGCGGGTCGTGAACCCCATGTACTGGAAGTCCACCTCGTGCATCTTCCAGG
>DATIEU010000336.1:0-9180 GCA_035455565.1 Steroidobacteraceae bacterium
AGCGTGCCGACGTAGATGTCCGCGATTCCCGGCAGCATGGGGTTCACGGCGCTGGTGTTCATCCCGGTCGCCTGCACCACGAGTGCGGTTGGTGGCGACGCGGCCGTAATCTGCGCCAGCGCGCCCATCGTGTCGCGGGTCGATTCGGTCGAGAAGCTGACCGACACGATGACGTCGGAGAGATTGAGAGGCCCGGGGAACACCTGGCCCACCGCTGCGCCGATTCGCAGATGACCGAAGGTGAGACGGCAGATGGCGTTGAGCGTGGAGTTCGTGATCGGCGCGCACGTCGGCGTGCTGGCTCCCGCGAGGATTTCGCTGATTGCCTGGTCGCGCACGGTCCGGTAGTCGGCGTCGGCGCTCGCCGCTGCTCCGCCCGTGGCGGCAGTGGCGCGGATGCCATTGGTGAGCAGCACCAGGTAGCCGACGTTCTGCCCGCCGGTCGACGGTTGCAGCGGCTTGAGCGGTCGAATGATGAGCGTGCCGCCGTTCGAACCGGCTTCGGTCGACACCGAGGCGCTAAAGTCCGTGCCCGGAATCAGCGGGGCGGGTTGCAGCGCTCCCGCCGCCGGTGGCAGGAGCGGACCCTTGGTGGCGTTATCGAGCGTGATGCGGATGACGCGAATGCTGGTTGGCGTGAAGGTCGCCGGATCGAGAGCGCCGCCCGCGAACCGGATCGACCAGTAAGCCGTGGTCGAATACCCGTCCAGCGCGTTGATCGTTGCGACTGTCGGCTGGAACGGATTCGCCGGCAGATTGAGCGTGCCGTCTGTGCTGCCGCTGAAATACAGGTCGTTCGGATACGGGAAAATACCGTTCAGCGGTTGAAACTGTGCCCGGAACCCCGTTGCTGGCCCTGGCGGTGGCGTAGTTGGCGCGCCGTTACCGCTCGTCGGATCCGTCGGGCCAATATTGTCTTCGCCGTCGGAGGCGGAGTCGGAAAAGCAGCCCGCCAGCAACAATCCGAACGAGCACAGGATTGCAGCCGCCACAGTCCTCATGGTTTGCTCCTGAAAAGAAACCGGCGCGCGAAGCGCTTGTTGTAGTGGCGCCAAGCCTACGCCGTGCGCCCAAGCTCAAGCAAGTCGCTGCGCCACTCGCGGCAAGCTCTGGATATGCCTCGCAAATTGCCAGGAAAAAAGCGTTCGCGGCAGCGCACTTCCTCCCGCGTGCAACACGCGCGCAACGAGCTCCGGATCATCGGCGGAACGTGGCGTGGCCGCCGCGTGAAATTTCCCGACCTCGCCGCAATCCGCCCGACTCCGGATCGTGTGCGCGAGACGCTCTTCAACTGGCTGCAGTACGACATCGCCGGCAGGCGCTGCCTCGATCTCTTCGCGGGCTCGGGCGCGCTCGGACTCGAGGCGCTCTCGCGGGGCGCGGCGCACGTGGTCTTCGTCGACCGCGAGCACCAGGTTATCGAGCAACTCAGCGACACCCTCGCCATGCTCCGCGCAGAAGCGGCCACGCTGGAGCAACGGGATGCGCTGCGCTTCCTCGAAGGCGAACCGCGACCGTTCGAAATCGTGTTCCTCGATCCGCCATTCGATAACGACCTGCTGCCCGCGGTCTGTCGCACGCTCGAGGAACGCGGCTGGCTCGCACCGGGCGGGTTCATCTACCTCGAATTGCCAGCCCATAGGGGCGCACCACAGCTACCAGCGACCTGGAACCTGCTCAAATCCGGGCGTGCCGGGGAGGTCGGTTATCATCTCGCGCGGCGGGGACCATCGCGGTCCGCACCAGGGGAAACGAGATGAAACGCAGCTGCGTCTATCCCGGCACCTTCGACCCGATTACCAACGGTCATCACGACCTCGTGCGCCGAGCGGCCAGCATCTTTGAGCGTGTCGTGGTGGCGATTGCGGGCAACTCGCACAAGGCCCCGATGTTCGTGCTCGAGCAGCGGGTCGACATGGCGCGCAAGGTGCTCGCGGACGTGCGCGGCGTCGAAGTGATGGGCTACACCGGCCTCACCGTCGATTTCGCCGCCAAGCACGGCATCAACGTCGTGGTTCGAGGGTTGCGCGCAGTCTCGGACTTCGAGTTCGAGTTTCAGCTCGCCAACATGAGCCGGCACCTGTCGCGCGAGATTGAGACGGTTTTCTTGACCCCGCAGGAACAGTTCACCTTCATTTCCTCTACGTTGGTGCGCGAAATTGCGATCCTGGGCGGCGATGTGTCCCAGTTCGTGCACCCGGCGGTCGAGGCCGAACTCAAGAAGATGAAGAGGAAATAGCTCGGTGCGAATCCCGTTGCGCGTGATCGCGCCGTTTCTTCTTCTCGCGGCGCAGCTCGCGCTCGGCGCCGAGTCCCACAAGCCGCCGGTCGCGGCCATTGCCAGTGCCTACCCCCTCGCGAGCGAAGCCGGCTTCGAGATTCTCGCCGCGGGCGGCAACGCCTTCGATGCGGCTGTCGCCGTGAGCGCAGCGCTGTCGGTGGTCGAGCCGCGCGGTTCGGGCCTGGGCGGCGGCGGGTTCTACCTGTTACGTCGGGCGAGCGACGGCCACGAGATCATGATCGATGCGCGCGAAATGGCGCCCGCGGCGGCGACGCGCGACATGTTCCTGGACGAGTACGGCAAGCCGATCCCCGGCCGCTCCACGGAAACCGCGCTCGCCGGCGGCATCCCCGGCGAGGCGGCGGCGTTCGCACACCTCGCCGCGAAGTACGGCCGCCTGCCGCTGAAGCGCAGCATGCAGCCCGCCATCAAGCTCGCGCGCGACGGTTTTCCGGTGTACGCGCGCCTGGTCGAAGACCTGACGCGCAAGAAAGCTGCCCTGCAACGCAGCCCGGATTCCACACGCATCTTTCTGGTCAAGGGCGAGCCACCCGCGGTCGGTCACATCCTCAAGCAACCCGAGCTCGCGCGCTCGCTCAGCCTGGTGGCCGCCAAGGGTGCCGAGGGCTTTTACAAGGGTGAGTTCGCAGCACGCCTGGTCGCCGGTGTGCGCAAGCTCGGCGGCATCTGGTCGCTCGAGGACCTGGCTGAGTACCAGTTGATCGAGCGCGAGCCCCTGCGCGGCACCTATCGCGGCGTGCGCATCGTCACGGCCCCCCCGCCGTCGTCAGGAGGAATCGCCGTCCTCGACGTGCTCAATATCCTCTCCGGCTATGACCTCGAAAAGCTCGACAGCGGCGCGCGCAAGCACCTTTTCGTCGAGAGCCTGCGCCGTGCGCATCGCGATCGCGCCGAATATCTCGGCGATCCGGCGTTCGTCGATATCCCGCTCGAACGCCTGCTGAGCGTTGACTACGCCGCTGGACAGCGCGCTTCGATCCGGATCGACAAGGCGACGCCGAGCGACCTGCTGCCGGGTTACATCGGCGACACCAGCTCCGGCACCGACACCACGCACTTCGCCATCCTCGACCGCGAAGGCAATTGCGTGGCGGCGAGCATCACGCTCAATGCGTGGTTCGGAACGGGCCTGGTGATTCCCGGCACCGGCATCATGCTCAACAACGAAATGGATGACTTCGCGATCAAGCCGGGCGAGCCCAACATCTACAAGCTGGTCGGAGCCGAAGCGAATTCCGTCGCGCCGCGCAAGCGTCCGCTCTCGAGCCTCACGCCCACCTTCGTCGAGTCCGACAAGGGCCTGGCGATTCTCGGTTCGCCAGGTGGCAGTTTCATTCCTTCGATGGTGATCCTGGGCACGCTCAGCTGGCTCGACGGCGCGGATGCGGTCGGTATCGTCATGGCGCCACGCGTCCACAATCAGTACCAGCCCGATGCGGTGTTCGCAGAGCGTTCGCTGAGCGACGAAGACCGCAAGGCGCTCGAAGCGCGCGGCCACAAGATCCGCGACTGGCCCGCAACGATCGGCAACATGCAGATCGTCACCTGGGACTACGCGTCACAGAAGGTCGTCGCCGCCTCCGATCCGCGCGGCGTCGGCGTCGGCATGACTCGCTAGCGCTGACAGCGCGGGCAGTAGTAGGTCGAACGCTGCCCCTGCGTGATCTGCCGGATCGGCGTGCGGCACACGCGGCACGGTTTGCCCGCGCGCTCGTAGACGTAAAGTCTCTGCCGGAAGTAACCCGGATTGCCGTCCGCACCGACGTAGTCGCGCAAGGTCGTGCCGCCGACACGGATCGCGGTCGTAAGGACACTCTTTATTCCGCGCACCAGCCTGGCGATTTCGGCGCGCTTCAGCCGGCGCGCGGCGCGTCGCGGATGAACGCGTGCGCGGAAGAGCGCCTCGCTCGCATAGATGTTGCCGACACCGACCACGACGTGACTGTTCATCAGGAATTGCTTGATCGCGACGCGGCGGCCACGCGAGACCGCGTACAGGTAGTCGGCATCGAACGCCGGCTCGAGCGGTTCGGGAGCGAGACGCACGAGCAGCGGATGCGTGAGCGGATCGCTCCGCGTCCACAGCAGGCTCCCGAAGCGGCGCGGATCGTTGAAGCGCAACGCGAGCCCCGAGTCGAGCAGGATGTCGATGTGATCGTGATCGACGAGCGGTGTTTCAGACGGCAGCACGCGCACGCTTCCGGACATGCCGAGGTGCAGGATGAGGCTGCCGTGTTCCAGGTCGATCAGCAGGTACTTGGCGCGGCGGCGAACCGCGCTGACGGACTGTCCGGCAATCTCTTCCGCCAGCGTTCGCGGCACGGGCCAGCGCAGGCGCGGCTCACGCACCACCAGTGCCGCGATACGCCGGCCCTGGAGCACCGGAGCGATGCCCCGGCGCGTGGTCTCGACTTCAGGAAGCTCAGGCATTCCCGCAAAGTGTAAAGTAGTGCGGTTTTTTACATTGGCGGACGGGGCCCGATTGGTTATAGTCGGCGCCCTTTCCTGGGGGTGGAGCCGGCATGGATCTCGGATTTCTCTACGGTTTTCTCGGCTTTACGGTCTGGGAATACGTGCTGGTGACCTTCATCATGGTGCAGGTCACCGTGATGGGCGTCACGCTTTACCTGCATCGTGATGCCGCGCACCGCAGCCTCGAGCTGCACCCGGCGCTGCGCCATTTCTTCCGCCTGTGGATCTGGATGAGCTCAGCCATGCTGACTCGCGACTGGGTCGCGGTCCATCGCAAGCACCACGCGTTCTCCGACCAGCCCGGTGATCCTCACAGCCCGGTCGTCTTCGGCCTGAGAAAGGTGCTGCTGGAAGGAGCCGAGCTCTACGCCACCGAGGCGGAGAAGGCAGAGACACTCGAGAAGTACGGCCGCGGCTGTCCGGACGACTGGCTCGAGCGCAACGTTTATTCGCGCTTCCCCAACCTCGGCATCACCACGATGGTCGTGCTCGATCTGTTCCTGTTTGGAGTGCCGGGCATCATCATGATCGCAGTCCAGATGGTGTCGATGCCGCTGTTCGCTGCTGGTGTCATCAACGGTCTCGGCCATCACAGCGGCTATCGCAACTACGAGTGCGACGACGCGGCGCGCAACATCGTGCCGTGGGCAGTGCTGCTGGGCGGCGAGGAGCTGCATAACAACCATCATGCGTTCCCGGCGTCCGCGAAGTTCTCTGCGCGCAGTTGGGAATTCGACATCGGCTGGTTGTACATCCGCGTGCTCGAGACACTTGGTCTTGCCAAGGTCATCCGCGTGGCGCCTGAGCCGAAGGTTGTCGAGCCGTCACGTCCGCTGGTCGATCTCGAGAACCTGCGTGCCGTGATCGTGAACCGCATGCACGTGCTGCGTGCCTACAGCCGCACCGTGACCATCCCGGTGTTGCGTTCCGAGCTCAGGCTCGGCAATGCACCCTCGACGCTCAAGCGCGGCGTGCGTCGACTCCTGGTGCGCCATCCGACGCTCCTCGATGCGCGCGCCAAGGCGCGGCTGCAGGAAGTGCTCGCCAACCACCAAGCGCTGCAGACGGTGCATGACTTCCGCGAGCGCCTGCGGCAGTTGTGGAGCGGGGCCAACGCCAACAATGAGCGGCTCCTCGCCCAGTTCCGCGAGTGGTGCGCGCAGGCCGAGGCGAGCGGCATAAAGGCGCTGCAGGACTTCGCGCTGAGCCTGCGGGGCTACGCGCTGCAACCGGCCTGAGCTCGCCTGACCGTCGAAAAAAAACCCGCCTCGTGGCGGGTTTTTTGTTTCCTGCAGGCCGCGCGCCTACTTGATCTTGCCTTCCTTGTACTTGACGTGCTTGCGCGCCACCGGGTCGAACTTCATGGTTTCGAGCTTGTCGGGGTGCAGGCGCTTGTTCTTCATCGTCGTATAGAAATGCCCCGTCCCTGCGGACGACACCAGCTTGATCTTTTCGCGCATGAGTTTCTCCTTAGACGTGCACGCCCTTGGCGCGCAGGTCGGCGACAACGACATCCAGGCCGCGCTTTTCGATGGTTCGCAGGCCGCGCGTCGAGACGCGCAGCGTGACGAAGCGCTTCTCGGTCTCGAGCCAGAAACGCTGCGTGTGCAGGTTGGGCAGGAAACGGCGGCGCTTGCGATTGTTCGCGTGCGATACGGTGTTGCCCACCACCGGGCGCTTGCCTGTGACCTGGCAGACTCTGGACATGACGGAGGCCTCGAATTTGGGCGGCCGGACAATGAGTTAGGCGCGCCACGGTCGTTCAAAAGGGCGGCCAAGATAGCCGAAAGGCGCGCACGCGGCAAGCCCAGGATGGCAGCCGCGCTGGGTGGCCCAACCATTCGGGCCGCCCTCACAGTAATCCCTTCTCCGCGAAGCTCACGCAGCTGCCGTCGCCCACGACGAGGTGATCGAGCAGCCGGATGTCCACCAGCGCGAGCGCTTCCTTGAGACGTTGCGTGATCAGCTCGTCCGCCTGGCTGGGCTCCGCCACACCTGAGGGATGGTTGTGCGCGAGGATCACCGCGGCGGCGTTGCGCGCCAGCGCCTGCCGCACCACCTCGCGCGGATGGACGCTCGCCCCGTCGATCGTGCCGCGAAAGAGCTCGTCGAACGCGATCAGGCGATGGCGATTGTCGAGGTGCAGGCAGCAGAACACTTCATAGGCGCGATCGCGCAAGCGCGCGACCAGGAAATCTCGCGTAGCGCGGGGTGAGTTGAGACCCGGCCCGGTTTGCAGCGCTTCCTGGTAATGACGTCGTGCGAGCTCGAGTGCCGCTTGCAATTCGGCATAGTGCGTCACGCCGAGACCAGGATGGCGGCAGAAGCGCTCAGCATCGGCGCTCAACAGGCCGCGCAGTGAACGGAACTCCTTGAGCACCGCGCGCGCCACGTCGACCGCACTCGCGCCACGCGCACCCTTGCGGATGACGATGGCGAGCAACTCCGCTTCCGAGAGCGCGCCGGGACCGCGCTCCAGCAGTTTTTCGCGTGGGCGTTCGGCAGGCGGCCAATCGCGGATTGACATCGAGCACTCCATCCGTGGAGTGGTTCACAGTATGGCCAGCGCAGCCCACTGGCGCAGCGGGGTTTTCTGCTGTGAATGGCAAGGATTGAACTTGCGGGCATTGCATCATTCCGAAACGCTGTTTGCCCCGCCCACGGCACCGCCGCGATAATGCGCGGCCATGAGTGCTTCCGAACGGACCCGCGTGTTGCTCGGTGTCACTGGCGGCATTGCGGCCTACAAGAGCCCTGACCTCGTGCGCCGGCTCGCGGAGCGTGGCGCGGACGTGCAGGTCGCGATGACAGCCGCTGCGAAACAGTTCGTGACGGCACTGACGTTCCAGGCGGTGTCCGGACGGCCGACGCGCGACGATCTCTGGGACAGCGCTGCCGAAGCCGCGATGGGGCACATCGAGCTGGCGCGCTGGGCGGAGCTCGTGCTGATCGCTCCGGCGAGTGCCAACTTCATCGCGCGTCTGGCTCACGGCCAGGCCGATGACCTCCTGAGCACGTTGTGTCTCGCGACCGATGCACCGCTCGCCGTCGCACCCGCCATGAACCGACTCATGTGGGCCAACCCCGCGACGCAGGCCAACATCGCGATCCTGCGCGAGCGTGGCGTGGCGATCCTGGGTCCCGCCGAAGGTGATCAGGCCTGCGGCGAAGTCGGCCCAGGCCGCATGCTCGAGCCGGCCGAACTGGCGCAACGTGCGCTCGAATTGCTGTCACGCTCACGCGAGCTCGCGGGCGTGCACGTCGTCATCACCGCGGGACCGACGCGCGAGGCGATCGATCCCGTGCGCTTCATCAGCAACCGCAGCTCGGGAAAGATGGGTTTCGCCACCGCGCAGGCTGCGCGCGCGCTTGGGGCAAAGGTGACGCTGGTGAGCGGACCAGTCAGCATCGACACGCCCGTCGGCGTGCGACGCATCGACATCGAAAGCGCGCAGGACATGTATGACGCCGTGCACCGCGAGTTGCCGACGATGGATATCTTCATTTCCGCAGCAGCGGTCGCGGACTATCGCCCGCCGCAGGCTCAGGCACAGAAGATCAAGAAGACGGGCGACACCATGCACCTCGATCTCGTGAAGGCGCCCGACATTCTCGCCTCGGTGTCGGCCAGCAAGCGGCGCCCCTTCGTGGTGGGTTTCGCCGCGGAAACCGAGCGCGTCGAGCAGCATGCTCGCGAGAAGCTGCTCAAGAAGAATCTCGACATGATCGCCGCCAACCTGGTCGGCGAAGGCCTGGCCTTCGATTGCGACGACAATGCACTACTCGTGCTCTGGCCCGGAGGCGCACGCACGCTGGAACGCGCGGCCAAGGCGGACATCGCGCGTCAGCTCGTGGCGCTCATCGTGGAACGATTCCGCGCCCGCGCGGAACAATCGACGCGGCAGCGTGCGAATGTCTGAACCGGCCCGCGCGCTCGCAAGCGGCCGCCCGCCGCTCAAGGTCAAGATTCTCGACGCGCGTTTCGGGCGCGAATTCCCGCTGCCGCAGTACGCGACTGCAGGCTCCGCCGGACTCGACTTGCGTGCCTGCCTGGAAGCGCCGCTCATCCTCGGGCCGGGCGCCGCCGAGCTGATCCCGACCGGGCTCGCGATCCATCTGGATGATCCGGGACTCGCGGCAATGCTCCTGCCGCGCTCGGGCCTCGGCCACAAGCACGGCATCGTGCTCGGCAACCTCGTCGGCCTGATCGATTCCGATTACCAGGGCCAGGTGATGGTCTCTTGCTGGAATCGTGGCCGCGAACCCTTCACGGTGCAGCCGGGCGAACGCATCGCGCAGATGATCGTCGTGCCCGTGGTGCAGGTGGAGCTCGAGATCGTGGAGTCTTTCGAAGCCAGCCGTCGCGGTGCGGGCGGCTTCGGCCATTCCGGACGTCAGTAGCGCCG
>DATIEU010000337.1:0-5738 GCA_035455565.1 Steroidobacteraceae bacterium
TGACCGGCGTGTGGGCCGCCTACGAGGGCGGGCTGCCGCTGTTGCGAACGGGCTGGATCCTGTGGTCGCTGATTCTCTTCGCGCTGTCCGGAGTGATCTTCGGCGTCTGGCTGGGGCCGCTACAGCGCGAGATTGCGGCCCTCGCGCGTGCGAGCTCATTCGACTGGAACAAATTCCACCCACTGGTGCGACGCTGGGATTTCTGGGGCGTGGTCGCCACGGTAGCGCCCCTCGCGGCGTTGGCACTGATGGTGCTCAAGCCACAGTTGCCCGCGTTCTGACGTCACGGCGCACTGAAGCCCATGAAGACGTCGGTGCGGTTGCCGCCCGTGGCCGCATTCGTTTGCACGAAGAAGGGCAGGAAATCACTCCCCAGGCTCGTCAGCGCCTGGTAATCGCCGAGGAACAGTCCGCCCGAGTCCGGCGCACGAGCGAGATCGAACGGTCCGGTGAGGTGCGACTCGGACCAGTTGGTGGCATCTGTCGACGTCGCCAGCCAGTAGTCCGTCAGCAGCGTATCCAGGTTGTCGGTGTCGCTGCGGAAATCGTAGTAGGTGACGCCGATGACGCCGTCGGCACGAACGTGCACCGCGGGCGTGAACGCGGCAATCGCCGTGTTGGCATTGACCCGCACGGGCGCCGTCCAGCTGAGTCCGCCGTCGAGCGAGCGCGAGAGCGCGATGCCATCGTGCTGTCCACCCGAAAAACGCGCGTCCTGCCACACGACATACAGCACGCCGTTGCCATCGACAGCAACGCTGGCTGAGGGCGAGCCATCGCGGATCAGCGTGCCATCATCCGGACTGATCGTGCCGGGCGTGGTGTACGTCGCAATCGTGACGGGTGCGCTCCAGGTATCGCCACGGTCGGTCGAACGCATCGCGCGGACTGCGGCGGTTTGTTGAACGGTCCCAGCGCCGACCTCAGTAAATACACTGACGATCGCGCCCGGCAGCACCGCAATCTGATTGCCTGCCGTGTGACTGTTTCGCCCGGGATCAAAGATCGTTCGCGCCGCGTCCCATGAGGCGCCGCCGTCGACGCTGCGCGCAAACAACGCGGGTCCACCCTGAGTGGCCGCGAGCCGTGTCCATGTCGCGTAGATGAAGCGCGAGTCGACTGGGTCGGCAGTGATTGATGGCCTATCGTTGAAGAACTGATCGCCATCCTGGATCAAGGCGATTGGATCGCCCCAGTTCAGGCCACCATCCGTCGAACGCGCTACCAGCACCGCGTTCGTGGAACCGGATGCGAACGTTGCGCCTGAGAAGGCGAGGGTGATGGCGTAGGCGTTGCCAGTGGCTGATGCGGCCACCCACGGATTCGACACGCGCTCGAAATCGCCGCCGTTGCCGGCGTCGCCACCGGTGCAGCGGGAAAACGGAGCGCTGCTCAGCGACCACGTCCTTCCACCGTTGAACGAAGCCGCGAGCATGATTCCCTGCGCGCCACCGTTCGACCAGCGATCCTGCTGCCAGGCGCCGACGAAATGAGTGGGGTTCGCCGGATCCATCGTGGCGTATGCACCGACCTCGGCGTCGACAAAACGAGTTCCGGTTTGGGGCGCGCCATTGCATCCAGCCGCGAGATTGGAGGCCTCTGAGACGCGCACCAGCGGGACTGATGTGAACGGCGGAGGCGTCCCCGGAGGTGTCAGGAAGCCGACCCCGCCATAACTGCACGACAGGAATGCCACACCGTTGATCGTGGCCAGCGTCCATGGACGTACTGGACGCCCGCGCATCGCCGCTCCGCCAAGGGCTTTCATCGTTCTACTACCGGGCTCGCGCCCATCATCGGCCATTTTTCGCGGCGCGGCGAGTCCACCCGGTTATGAAAAGCGGTTACACTACGCGCCCCTCGAAAAAGGGCGGTTAGCTCAGCGGTAGAGCACTGCTTTCACACGGCAGGGGTCGCTGGTTCGATCCCAGCACCGCCCACCATCAGGTCTCAATACTCCCTTCCGTAGCGCGCGAACTGTGCGAGCACGCGCTGCATTTCGGCCTCATCGAGGGTCACGGGCTCGAGTCCTGCGGCGAGCATCTGCAGATACTGGCCGGCCATGTTCTCGACTTCAAAAGCAACTTCGTAGGCCGCCTCGAGTGTCGCCCCGATTGCGATGACGCCGTGATTGGCCAGCAGCACCGCTCTGCGTCCTTCCAGACCCCGCAAGGCGTTCTCGGCCAGGGCCTGCGTTCCGAACGTCGCGTACTCCGCGCAGCGAACGCCCGGGCCGCCCGCCAGCGCGATCATGTAGTGAAACGGCGGAATGGGGCGGCGAGCGCAAGCGAGTGCCGTCGCCCGCGGGCTGTGCGTATGAACGATCGCCTCGGCATCGGGCCGACTGCGATAGATCGCGGTGTGAAAGGGTGACTCGGACGACGGCGTGCGCGTGCCCGCGCGCACCTGACCCGCGAGATCGAGCGAGACGATGTCGGCGGCAGTCATGTCGTCGTAGGGAATACCGGATGGCGTGATCAGGAGCCCGCCGTCGAAGCGACAGGACACGTTCCCCGACCGGTTTGGGGCGAGGCCTGCACGCTCCATTGCCTGCGCGGTGGCTACGATCGCAGCGCGCGCTGCAATCTCATTCACGCGCGTGCCTTTTCCGGAAACAGGGAGAGCAGACCCGCACGGGTCGCCGCGGCGACACCGCGTTCTGTGATCAGCCCGGTAACCAGGTGTGAGGGCGTCACGTCGAATGCCGGATTGCGTGCGCGGCTGCCAGGAGCGGCGACTTCTATGGTCGTGCGCTCGCCCGCCGCCGTTCGACCGTCGATGTGAGTGACTTCGCGCGTGGAGCGCTCTTCAATGGGAATGTCACGCAACCCATCGGCGATGCTCCAGTCGATGGAAGAGCAGGGCAGGGCAACATAGAACGGCACCTTGTTGTCGTGCGCGGCGAGTGCCTTGAGATAAGTGCCGATCTTGTTCGCCACATCGCCGTTGGCCGTCGTGCGATCGCTCCCCACCAGGCACAGATCAACTTCGCCTCGCTGCATGAGGTGCCCGCCCGCGTTGTCGCTGATGAGCGTGTGCGGTACACCGTGCGCGCCCAGCTCGAAGGCGGTGAGTGAAGCACCCTGATTGCGGGGGCGCGTTTCGTCGACGAATACATGCACGGGCACGCCGTCATCGTGTGCGGAGTAGATCGCGGCGAGGGCCGTGCCCCAATCGACGCAGGCGAGCCAGCCGGCATTGCAATGGGTGAGCACATTGACGGGTCGGCCGGGATGGCGTCGCGCGAGCTCACCGATGACTTTCGCGCCGTGCCGACCGATCAGGCGGCAGTTCTCAACGTCTTCGTCCGCAATTGCGGCCGCTTCGCGGTACGCGAGCTTCGCACGCTCGTTTGCCGGCATGCTGCGCAGCGCGCCCGCCATGCGCGCCAGTGCCCATTGCAGGTTGACCGCAGTGGGACGTGTCGCAGCGAGCACCTCGATGGCGTGTTGCAGGCCTTCGTTGCCGGGATCGGTGCGCATCGCGAGTGCGACACCGTAGGCCGCCGTGGCGCCGATCAGCGGGGCGCCGCGCACCACCATTTCCCGGATCGCGTCAGCCGCTTCGGATAGCGTCGTCAGCCGACGTTGCCCGAACTCGAACGGCAAGCGTGTCTGGTCCACGACCAGCACCGACCAGCCATCCTCGGCCAGCTCGATCGAACGGTAGTGTCGGCCGCCAACTTTCATCTTGGGTAACCTATCAGATCAGGCGCACTTCACCGAACTGAGTGATGACCGGCTGCCAGTTTGCTGCACGGTCGTCGTCTGTTCGTCGCACGAGGACCGTTGCCAGCCCCGCCTCGCGCGCGGCCGCGAGCTCCTCGACGATATCGCTGAAGAACAGGACGTCCGCCGGTTTGCGTTTCATGTCGTTCACGATGGCCCGGTAGCTTTCGGCGGAGCGCTTGGGGCCAACGTGCGTGTCGTAGTGGCCGCGAAGGTAACCGCTCAGCGCTCCTGCGACGCTGTTTCCGAACAGCAGCCGCTGGGCTTCGACGCTGCCGGAAGAATAGATGCGGATATCCGCGCCCTGGGCCGCCCAGGCCGAAAACGCCGCGGGAACATCGGGATACACATGACCACGCAGCTCGCCGCGCTCGTAGCCCGCGCGCCAGATCAATCCCTGGAGCTGCTTGAGTCCGGTCGACTTGTCATCCGCGTCCATACGGCGCAGGACTTCGTTTTCGAGTGCACGAGGATCAGCGGCACGTTCACGCAGAAATTCCGCAAGCGAGTCGGCACCGCTCTCGCGGGCGATGATTTCGCTCGCTGCGAGTACCTCGGGGTCGGTCGCATGCTCCGCGAGGAATGCCCGCAGGTTGCTACGCGCGTACGGAAACAACGTGTCGTACACGAAGCTGATCGAGGTCGTCGTGCCCTCGACATCGAGGAGCAGACCGCGGCCGGCGAACTCGATCACGCGTGGGACGGTGTGATGTAGCGCGGCCCCCAGCAGACCGGCGAATACTGGGCGTGCACGCCGTCGTCGTAGTACTGGGGTGTCCAGCCGCTCGGATCGACGAACAGTCGTATGGCGCGAATGCGTCGCTCCGCGCACAGCTCGAACCAGTGGCGCGTGCCCGCCGGAACGCGCAGCAGATCGCCAGCCTCGACCTGTACGGCATATACCGGTCCCTGCGCCGGGCGTATGAAGAAAATTCCCGCCCCATCGAGGATGAACCGCACTTCGTCCTCGGAGTGGGAGTGTTCCCTGTTGAACTTGGCGAGCATGGCGTCGAGTCCAGGTGTGTTGGGAAACACGTCGATGACATCCGCCGTCACGTAACCGCCGGACTTCTTCAGCCGCTCGATTTCCGGCGCGTAGGCTTGCAGCACCGCGGCGGAGTCGGCGCCTGGGGGAGTACGCGTGCCGACGTCCCAGCGCTCGTAGCTGAGCCCTGACTCGGCGACGTATGCGGCGATCGCGCGCGGATCATCGATGCGACGCTTCTCGGCAGGTATGGATACAGAAGCCATGGTTCCGACTCCTCAGCTGGACGCGGCCGCGTAGCGGGCCCGCGCAATAAGCACTTCGAACAGGAATTCGAGGATCTCGACGTGCCGGCGCGCCTCGTCGAGGTCGCGACCCCACGTGTAGAGCCCGTGGCCTCGGACCAGGAAGGCATGGACCGGCATCCCCTTGCCAAGTTCTGTTTCAAGGGCCCGGGCCATCGCCGCCATGTCCTGATTGTTGTCGAGAATCGGGATGCTGACCCGCGTGGCGTGGGTAGTTACGCCCGCGAGCCCCTTGAGCATCTCGAGCCCCGAGATCTCGAGGGCTCCGCGGGCGAAGTGAGCGTCCGAGAGCACCGTGGCAGGGACAGAGTGGGTGTGCAGGATCGCGCCAACCTCCGGCCGGCGGCCCAACGCCGTGTGCAGCAGCGTTTCCGCCGAGGGGCGGGGCGAAGTCTCATCGATGCGCTGGCCATCGGCATCGACGACCGTGAAGTCGGTTGCTGTCAGGCGCCCCTTGTCGGCGCCCGAAGCCGTAATGAGCAGACGAAGGGGAGTGCGGCCCAGCACGACGCTGTAATTGCTGCTGGTGCCGACCGACCAGCCACGGCTGTAGAAGAGGCGGCCGAGTTCGCGCAGCGCCTCGATCTGGGCGCCATAGTGGTGAATCCCCGCGGCGGCGGAACTGCTCATGGACCAAGTATGCAAATGCCGGTCGAAGTTCGGCAAATGCCCTCAGCCGCAAGCCCCGGGCGATGAGCTGGGCCCCGCTTACTCGGTTCC
>DATIEU010000338.1:0-16010 GCA_035455565.1 Steroidobacteraceae bacterium
CGAGGCGGGCCTCCGAGCCGTGCTCGAACGGCTGAACGGCGCGGGCGAGGTGGCGCACGAGGAGGACATCGGTGAGTTCGCCGTGTGGCGGCGACGGCAGCTCAAGCTCCCAGAGAGCGCGGCGCCGCTCTTCGATTACAAGATGATCGACGACGATTTTCTGCTGCCGATCGTCGCCGCACGCTTCCTGCTCGACACCACGAGCGGACGTGAGCTCGGGCGCGCTTTTCTCGCGCGTCGCACCGCTGCGGGCGAGGCCTACGGTGCCGCGCTCGCGCGCAATCTGCTCTTCACGGTCAACGTGACGAAGGCGTTCGCCCGTGAGCCGACGTGGCAGAGCCTGGTCGGCCTCAAACCGGGTGAATCCGCCGGCAACTGGCGCGACAGCGACGACGGCCTGGGCGGCGGCCGCTATCCGTATGACGTGAATGGCGCTCTAGCGCCGGCCGCGCTGCAGGCGATCGCGCGGCTGCAGGCGAGCGGGGTGCTCGAGCCGTATCTCGATGACAACACGAGCCGCGCTCTCCGCACCGCTGGCGAATTGGGTGCGGTGTGGGAACGCGAGGCGCCGCCGCTGTTCGAGGTGCAACTACCTGCCGGCGCGGCGCGCACAGAGGTTGCGTCGTACGCCCGCAGCATCGACGTGGAGGCGCGTGCGGCGCTCGAGGCCATCGGCCCGGATGGCGTCCGCTTCCACGCGGTCGCGCTCGATGCGCAGGGCCATCCCGTACCGGTTCTCAATTCGGACGAGGCTTTCGCACTGCTTCTGCTGCGCCCGGCGCCTGCGGAGGTCGAGCGCATCGCGCGGACGCTCGCCCGGCCATTCCCGGCGGGTCTCTTCACCGGCGCGGGCCTGCTGGTGGCCAATCCCGCCTATGCGCCCGAAGCGCTCGAACCCGCTTTCGGTCGCAACCGCTACCACGGCACGGTGATCTGGTCGTGGCAGCAGGCGCTGCTCGCTGCCGGGCTCGCGTTTCAGCTCGAACGCACCGATCTCAGCGCAGCCACCCGCGGCGCGCTCGAGCGCGCGCAAGCGCAGCTCAAAGCCGCCACGGCCACGGCGGGCGCGAAGCGGGGGTCAGAGCTCTGGTCCTGGTCCGAAAATGGAGGGATCTATCGTGCGGAGCCCTTCGGTCAGCGGCCCGGGGACGAGACCGAATCGAACGCCGCGCAGCTCTGGAGCACGGTTTACCTGGCGCAGCCTCGCGCCGGGCCCTGAACCCCGCCGCCGCCCGCCGGCGTTTTACTCAGATCGCACGCGCGTGCATCATGGTAGCCATTAGAACGACTGGCGGCTTCACTTAAGCCCTTATGTATACTGGATTTTTCGGGCTTCACGAGAAGCCCTTCGCGATCACGCCCGACCCTCGTTACCTGTTCCTGAGCGAGCGGCACGCGGAGGCGCTGGCCCACCTCCTCTACGGCATCAACGAGGCCGGGGGCTTCATCCAGCTCACCGGCGAGGTGGGCACCGGGAAGACCACGGTGGTGCGGAGCCTCCTCGGGCAAATCCCGAAGGAGGCCCACGTTGCGCTGATCCTCAATCCGCGTGTCACGCCCGCGGAGTTCCTGCTGACGATCTGTGAAGAGCTCGGCCTCGCGGTGCGCGAGCCGGACCGCGGCAGCGTCAAGGAGCTCGTCGACACGCTCAACCGCCACCTGCTCACGGCGCATGCGAACGGCCAGCGCGTCGTGGTGATCGTCGACGAAGCACAGAACCTGAGTCCGGACGTCCTCGAGCAGGTGCGACTCCTCACCAATCTCGAGACGCCGACCCAGAAGCTGCTGCAAATCATCCTCATCGGGCAGCCCGAGTTGCGCGACCTGCTGAAGCGCGTGGAGCTGCGCCAGCTCGCTCAACGCATCACCGGTCGTTATCACCTCGCGCCACTATCAGGTGCCGAGACTGCAGGCTACGTGCGTCATCGGCTGGGGGTCGCGGGCTCGACCACGGATCTCTTTACGCCCGGGGCGCTGAACGAGGTTCACCGCCTGTCACGGGGCATTCCGCGCGTGATCAATGTGCTGTGCGACCGCGCGCTCCTCGGCGCGTACACGCAGAACGAGCATCGCGTCAGCGCCACGCTGGTGCGCCAGGCGGCTGGCGAAGTGTACGGCAGGCCCGTGATCCCGCTGTGGGGTCGCTGGATCGCCGCGGGCTCGATCGCGGCCGGTGCCGCGCTCCTGATCTTCGGCGGTTGGACCTATTTCGAGAACGGCGGCACTTCGACGCCCACCGACACCGTGGCGAGCCAGCCGGTCGCCGCGCAAGCGACCAAGCTCGAAGTCACGACGCCGCCCGCGACGAAGACGCCCACCGTCCCGCAGGTCGCACAGGTCCTGCGCGCGCACGCCGACGCGACCGATGCCGACACCGCATTCGGACGCCTCTTCACACTGTGGAGCGGAAGCTTCCGGCCGGGCGAGGCGGGCCCGTGTGTGCAAGCGGCCCAGCAGGGACTCGAATGCCTGGTGCAGCGCGGCTCGTGGGGACAGCTGCGGGCGCTCAATCGCCCCGCCATCCTGACGCTCAGGGATGACCAGGGGTTCGAGCACCAAGTGGTGGTGTCGGAACTCGAAGACGAGGTCGCCGGCATCGATATCGGCGCGACGCGCCAGCGCGTCGGCGTCGCGGATCTCTCCAAGTACTGGTACGGCGATTACGTCGCACTGTGGCGTCCGCAGGTGTCGCGCGCGCGCCAGCTCTCCGCCGGCATGCGCGGCAACGACGTGCGCTGGCTGCGCAGCACCCTCGAGAAGGTGAATGGTGTCGAGCCCACGGCGGATGCCGGCGACGTATACGACGACAATCTGGTGCGCCTGGTCGAGGACTTCCAGCGGCAGCACCGGCTCGCGGTCGACGGCATCGCGGGTCTGCAGACGCAGGTCGCGCTCGACAGCGCGTTGCGCGATCCGGCGACACCCTTCCTGCAAGCGGCGCGCGCACCCGAGGGCTGATCGATGTCATTCATCCTCGACGCCCTGCGCAAATCCGAGCAGGAACGGCAACGGCAGGCCGGGCCCGGCTTTGCGGAATTGCGCCCGGCGATGACGCGCCCGGTCTTCCCGGTCTGGGCGGTCGCCCTGGGGGCGCTCCTCGCCATCAATCTCGTGGTGCTGATGGTCGTCATGATGAGGCGCGAGGACGCCCCCGTGGTTGCGTCTCAGCCGTCACCGGCCGCTCCCAGCCCCGCGCCCCCGGCATCCGCTGCGCCCAATTCGGCACCGGCGAATGCGCCGGACCTGGCGGCACCCGTGCCGCTGCGCACCGAGATGCCGAGCGACCTGTACGCGCCCGGTGCGGACGAGCCCGCACGCAGCCGGCACGACGAGGCGCTCACGCGGATGGAAGAGTCTCTGCCAGAAGCGGAGCCGGAGCTGCAGCCGCCGCCACGCGGGACGCCGACTGACGGCGACAGTGACCCGGAGCTCCCCACGATCAACGACGTGGCGCTGCAAGGTGCGAACCTGCCGGAGTTGCATCTGGATATTCACGTATACGCCGCCCAGCCGGCCGAGCGTTTCGTGTTCCTCAACAACCGCAAGTATCGCGAAGGAGCCGAGACGCCCGAGGGCACGAAGATCGAGCGCATCACGCGCGACGGCGTGGTTCTCAACCATCGCGGCGTGCGTTTCCTGCTGCCGCGCCAGTGAACGCTGCGGCGGCGGAAGTCGCGCTACTCGATGGGCGGCAGCTCGCGCGCGCCCTGCGCGCCGGCTTCCGGCAGGTGCTGCGCGACCAGGAGCATCTCAACAAGATCAACGTCTTCCCGGTGCCCGACGGCGATACCGGCACCAACCTCGCACTCACGCTCGGCGCGGTACTCAATGCCATGCGCCCGGCAGAGGAGCCGCACGCCGGCCGGCTCCTGGCACTCGTGGCGGACGCGGCACTCGACGGTGCGCGCGGCAACAGCGGCGCCATCCTCGCGCAATTCTTCGTGGGTTTGAGCGATCCGCTGAGCGAGCTGCGGGAGCTCAGTACGCGCGACTTCGCCAACGGCGCCGAGAGCGGGGCGCGCTATGCGCGCGAGGCGCTGAGCGAGCCGCGCGAAGGGACGCTCCTCACCGTGCTGACCGATTTCGCCGCCGAAATCGGCGCGTTGGCGCGTACGGGCTCCATCAGCGACTTCGCGCTGCTCTTCCGGCGCGTCCTGCCCGCGACCCACGCCTCGCTCGAGAACACGCGCAATCAGCTCGAGGCATTGCGCCGCGCCGAGGTCGTGGATGCGGGCGCCCAGGGATTCGTCGACATCGTCGAAGGCATGGCGGAGTACTTCGAGCGCGGCGAAGAAACGGCTACGGACGCGCCGCTCGAAGTGCTGCACACCGAAGAGGAGGCCGCCGGCGCCGAGATCGACCTGAGCGACCGCTTCTGCACCGAATGCATCGTGAGTGGCGAGCGCATCGACCGGCGGCGGCTGCGCGAGCGGCTTGCCGAGCTCGGCAGCGGCGTCGTGGTGGCAGGCACCGAGCGCAAGGCCAAGGTGCACGTGCATGTGAAAGACCCGGCGGCGGTGTTCCGGCTGGCGTCCGAATACGGACAGGTTTCCTCACAGAAAGCAGACGACATGCAGCGCCAGCAGGACGCTGCGCATCATCGGCATCGCAAGGGGGTCGCGGTGGTGGTCGATTCCGCGGCCGACATTCCCGACGAGGAGCTCGAGCGCCTGGAGATCCATGTGATCCCGATGCGCGTGCACTTCGGCGAGCGCAGCTACCTCGACAAGGTGTCGCTCGCGCCGGAGCAGTTTTATCGGGAGCTCGCGTCGAACCCGAATCACCCCAAGACCTCGCAGCCGCCGCCCGGCGACTTCCGGCGCGTGTTCGAATTCCTCGCGTCCCACTACGACACCGTCCTGTCCGTGAGCGTCACCGGTCGCGTGAGCGGCACGCGCGCCGCGGCGGAATCCGCCGCGCAACGCATCCAGGGACATGGGCGCGTAGTGGTTATCGACAGTCTCAACGCCTCGGTCGGCGAAGGCCTCATTGCCACCTATGCGGCCGAGTGTGCGCAAGCGGGCATGGGCGCGGACGCGGTGATCGCCGCGACGCGCGCCATCCGCGCGCGTACGCATACTTTCGGTCTCCTCGGCCGGCTCGATTTCGCGGTGCGCGGCGGTCGCGTGCCACGAATCGTGCAGATGCTGGCCGACTGGTTGCACCTCACGCCCATTCTCATCAGCCACCGCAACGGCAAGGTGGGCACGGGCACGGTGCTCTTCGGACGTCACAACCTGCGTTCCCGTTTCGCACGGCTGGTGCGCCGGCGCATTCACGATGACGCGGGCTACCGGGTCGCGGTCGGTCATGCGAACGCGGAAGCCGAAGGAGGACAATTGCTCGACGAGATCTGCGACGGCCTGGACAATATTCACGCGCGCTACCTGATGCCGTTGGGCACCGCGCTCGGCGTACACGGTGGCCCGGGCATGCTGGTGGTGGGGCTCCAGGAATATGAGCCGCCGCAAGCCGCGCGGTCGGGAGGTTGACGCATGAGTCGAGGCCTCAAGTTCCACACGCTCGACGTCTTCACCGAGCGGCGCTTCGGCGGCAACCCACTGGCCGTGTTCACGGACGGCGCCGACCTGCCAGGCGAGGTGATGCAGCAGATCGCGCGTGAAATGAATCTTTCGGAGACTGTGTTCGTGATGCCACCGCGCGATAGACAGGCGCTGTGTCGCCTGCGCATCTTCCAGCCGGCCAAGGAACTGCCGTTCGCGGGTCATCCGACGGTCGGCAGCGGGTATCTGCTGGCACGCCTCGGACGAGTGCCGCTGCGCGACGGTCGCGTCACGATCCAGCTCGAAGAGGAAGTGGGCCTCGTGCCGGTGAGCATCGAGTCGCGCGGCGGAATGCCCGGCTTCGTGCAACTCACCGCCGCGGCCCTGCCCTCGTTTCGCGATCCCCCAGCCGACCGGGCCACGCTGGCGGCGATGTTGCGTTTGAGTGCCGACGATCTCCTCGACGATGCACAGGGTGTCTCCTGCGGATTGCCACATCTCTTCGTCCCAGTGCGCGATCGCGCTGTGCTCGCGCGTGCCGACATCGACGTCGCGCTGTGGCGCGCCACCCTCGGCGGTTATTGGGCCCAGCAGGTCTTCATTTTCTGCCGCGATCCCGAGCTTCCCGGCTCGAGCATCCGCGCCCGCATGTATGCACCGGAATCCGGCATCACCGAGGATCCCGCGACGGGATCTGCGTGCGCCGCGCTCGGCGGTTACCTCGGCGCGCGCGCGCCCGAAAGCGACGGCACGTTGCGCTGGGTGGTCGAGCAGGGCTTCGAGATGGGCCGCCCGAGCCTGCTGCACCTCGAGATCGACAAGTCAGCGGGTCGCATCACGGCAGTGCGCGTGGGCGGCCACTCGGTGCTGGTGAGTGAAGGTACGTTACAGATCGATTGAGTGACGCCATGAAAATCGAAACACTGGCAGTGCATGCGGGCAGGCAGATCGACACCGCAACCGCGGCGGTCAGTCCGCCCATCCACCTGAGCACCACCTACCAGCGGGATGCGGACGGCGGCTACGCCCGCTCCTTTTCGTACACGCGGCCCGACAACCCGACGCGCCATTCGCTCGAGGCCTGCATCGCCGCGCTCGAAGGCGGCGCGGAGGCGGTGTGTTTCGCTTCCGGGTCGGCGGCCACGCACGCGGTGTTCAGCCTTCTCAGACCGGGCGATCACGTGATCGCGCCGCGCGAGTGCTATCACGGCACGCGCCAGCAACTGCGCGAGATCGTGAGCGGCTGGGGCGTGCGCGTCGATTTCGTCGATCCCACGCAGAGCCTCGCGGAGCTCGATGCGCATCTCACCCCCGCAACGCGCCTCATCTGGATCGAGACACCCTGCAATCCGACCGTGCGCGTAACCGATATCGCAGCGGTCGCGGAGCGTGCACGCACACGCGGTGCGCTATTGGTAGTCGACAACACCTTTGCCACGCCCATCGTGCAGCGTCCGCTCGAGCTCGGCGCCGATCTCGTGATGCACAGCTCCACCAAGTACTTCGGCGGCCACAGCGACGTCATGGGCGGTGCAGTGGTGGCTCGCGAGCGCTCGGACGCGTGCGAACGCATCCGCAACTACCAGGGCGTCGCCGGTGCCGTGCCCTCACCCTTCGATTGCTGGCTCATCCGCCGCAGCCTCGCCACCTTGCCGTTGCGGGTGCGCACGCAATGTGCGAACGCGCTCGAGGTCGCCGAATATTTGCGCACGCATCCGCGTGTCGAACGCGTGTTCTACCCCGGTCTCGCCGGCGACCCCGGCCACGCCGTTGCCGCGCGCCAGATGCGGGGGTTCGGCGCCGTGGTGGCGGTGTGCGTGCGCGGTGGCGCGGCGGAGGCGCTCGCGGTGGCGGCCCGCACGCGTGTGTTCATTCGCGCCACGAGCCTGGGCGGTGTCGAGAGCCTGATAGAGCATCGCGCCTCGGTCGAGGGTCCGGACACCCCGACGCCGCAGAACCTGCTGCGGCTGTCGATCGGCATCGAAAACGGCCAGGATCTGATCGCCGACCTGGAGCAGGCGCTGCGCGCCGGTTAGAGGTGGCGGGCCGGTTTACAGGACCGCCAGTCACTCGATAGATTGCAGCGCGACAAGTCTGGACTCATCGGCGGGCGGGCCCCGCAAGGAGTGCACGAATGGAGAACCCGCTCATTCTTCTCATCGCGGTTGTGATCGGCGCGGTGGTTGGATGGCTGGCCTGCCGCGCGCGCGCCGAGCGTCACTTCGAAGCGCGCCAGGCCGCATTGCGTGCGCAAGCCGATGCGCTCAAGCGCGAGCTCGACGAGCGAGTGCTGCGGATCAAGCAGCTCGAGGCCCAGCAACAGAGCCTGGAACGCGCGAGCGATGCCGATCAACGGCGCATCAGCGGGCTCGAGCTCGAGACCGGCCGGCTGAGGATGCGCATCGTCGACCTCGAATCGCGGCCCAGCAAGAGCACGGGCAGCGGATGACGTTCACTCGACGCGCGTGGGGATTTGCGACCGCAGCGTCACTCGCGCTGCTCGGCGGGTGCGAATCCGCGGAACAGCCGACCCCCGTCACGTCGCGCGCCGAGCCGCTGACCCTGCAGCAGCTGCGCAACGCCGAATACCCTTCAGAATGGCCATCGTCCGGTCTCGCGCCGCTGAAGAATGGCGTGTACCAGGAGCCCGCGGCTCCCGGCTCAGTGACCGAGATCGTGGTGCGGGCCACGTCGCTGCACGCGTTCGGGGACCTCGACCACGACGGCGCGCCGGACGCGGTGATCGTGCTCGAGAGCGATCCCGGCGGTAGCGGCGTGTTCTTCGACCTGGCGCCCGTGCTCAATCGTGGCGGTCAGCCCCTGCCGCTGGCGGCGGTTGCGCTGGGCGATCGCGTCCAGATCCGCTCGGTGCACATCGCTGAAGACGGCATCGTGCATATCGACATGCGCAAGCACGGACCGAACGATCCACTGTGCTGCCCGACGCTCGATGTCGTGATGACCTACCGGCTCGACGGGGATCGATTGGTCAACGAAGGTCAGGAACCGAGCCGGCGCAGTGCTTCACCGCTCATGCGATACACGGTCCAGTCGAGGACGCCCTGCGCGCCCATCCTTTCGTAGAACTCGATCGCGCGCCGGTTCCAGTTGAGCACCGACCATTCCATGCGGCCGCACCCGCGCTGCACGGCGATCTGCGCCAGGTGCTTGAGCAGCGCCTCGCCCACCCCCTGTCCGCGGTGCCCGGGACGAACGTAAAGGTCCTCGAGATACAGCCCGGGCCGGGCCAGAAAAGTCGAAAAATTGTAGTAATAGAGCGCAAAGCCGAGCGGTGTGTCGTCGCGCCATGCGAGCACGCATTCCGCCACGGTCCGCGGCCCGAACAGGGCCTCGTGCACGAGGGCTTCGTCGGCCACCACCTCGTGCAACAGCTTTTCATATTCGGCCAGCTCACGAATGAGCGCGAGCACGGTGCGAACATCCGCGGGCGTGGCCGGCACGATGCGAAGCGACGTCAAGGCATTTTCCTCCACGGAAATTCGGCTAACATCGACGCTCGCGCGGTGGGAGCCGTGCGGTAGTCGCGTCCACTCGATGACAACACAAGCAACACTCGTGTGGCAAACGACCGCGGCCCTGGTGGCCGCATTGACGAGCGCCGTGGTCTCAGCAGGGACCGTCAGCGGCCGCCTCGCATTCCCCGGCCGCACGCCGCCCGCCGCGACCGTGTACGTGCGTGCGCTCGATGGCCCGGGCCTGCACAAGCAGGCGCTGAAGCGCGGCGAGACCGAATTCAGCGTCGAAGTGCCCGCGGGCCGTTACTGGGTGTTCGCGCGCCCCGATGAGCCGGGACTGAGCGAGCTTTACGGCGCGTACACACAATTCAGCCTCTGCAACAGCGCCGCGGGCACTGAGCCTGCACCCGAATGCAGCGATCACAGCCTCGCCATGATCGAGGTGCCCGCCGGTACCGGCGGGGCTCGCGCGGAAATCGATGACTGGATGCTGAGCGACGAGACTGCTGCGGAACTCGATAATCTGCTCGGTGCCTCGCCCACCGCCGACGGGGCCGAGCTCGGCCGCCCGCGGTTCTCCGAGTATCGCGTGACATTGACCGCGGAGCCCGCCAGCGCGCTCGATCTCGCCACCGAACCGCGCGCCGCGCCTTATGCGACGCAACTGGCAGAGGCGGCGCTCGCCGGCAGCAACTTCGCCGGTCGCTTCACCCTGTTGCGGGTGTCCTGCGGCGAGCAATGCGTGCGCGTCGCGATCCTCGATCGCAAGACCGGTGCCATCGCGCTTCCGGACGCGCTCGCCCACGGTCTCGGGACACTGCCTTGCCGCACCGATCGCGATCTGGACTTTCGCGAGGATAGCCGGCTGCTCGAGTTCACACGGCGCGAGGCCGACTTCGCGGTGACCGAGTACCTGCTATGGGATACCGAGCAGCACCGGCTCGCGCCGCTCGCTCAATACCGCAGCAGTCTCGAGCGCTTCTGCAACGCCGCGGCCGCGTCCCAGTAGCGCTTCACTCCGCGACGTACCAGCGGTTTTCGACCTTTTCCAGCACGAAGCGCTGAAACGGCAGACCCTGGCCGCGCATGTCGTAGATGGCGCGCGCGCCATCCTGCTCATAACGCGGCGCAAGCCGCTGCGCGATGTCGAGCGCGGCGATGTAGGTCTCGCGCGTGTCTTCCCGCGTCTGGCATTGCTTGATGAGCGTCGCCATGGCCTTGGGCGCGGTCATGCTGCGGAAGTTCGGGCTCATGTGCTCGCTGAAGAATGCCGTGCAGTCGCCCCGTCGCAGCGTCTCCGAACCCGACTTGAGCGCGCTCATGAGCTCCGGGCTCACTTCCGCTTTGGGCGCCGTGGGATCGGCGGCCGCGCGGCTCTCGCCGAGTGCCACCAGCGCGGCATCCACGCGAGCCTGCAACAGCGTCGGCAACTGCACGCGCCAGTCCTTGCCGTACTTCATCAGGCTCACCACCGCAATGCGGGGCCGCGTGGGCGCATTCTCGGGCGGCACGATGCGCGCGACCGCGTGCGCGAGCTGCGCGTTCTCCTCGACGATACCCAGGATCTTGATCTCCTTGATCGGCTCCGCCGGCATGCCAAACGAGCGCGACACCGTCTCGAAGAAGTTCTCGTGCGTGAGGCGGCGCACGTCATCCATCGACATGGCGGCGCCAAACAACCTATCGCGGATGGCCCTGCCGTTCTGCGCGTTCTCCGCTTCGAGCGCCTTCAGGATGCGGGCACGCAGCTGCACCAGCTCATCGGGATGAAACATTCCCTGCAGCGCCGCCGGATCGCCGCTCGCGTTCGCCTTCAGGTATACGGTGGCAAGCTTCTCCTGCGCCGCGTTCGCCCAGAGCGCGGCCGGGACGAGGACGAGGACCAGCGCGCACGCGAGGACGCTGACGAGGTTGCGCAATGGAAGAGGCTTGCGGATCGTGCTCATGGGCGCTCCCTTGACGGCGCGATTATGGTGGCCGGCGGGCGCGTTGCAAAGCGTACAATCCCGCCGCCATCGCCAGTGAGGGCAACCATGAAGCAGTTGTGGAACCTGGTGCTGAAAGGCCTCGCCGCCATTCTCCCCATCGGCGTCACCATCTACGTGGTCATCTGGCTCGCCACCTCGGTGGAGGGAATGCTGCGCGACGTGATCACGCTGGTGCTGCCGGAACGGCACTACTGGCCCGGGCTGGGTCTGCTGATCGCGTTCGTGCTGCTGCTGGGCGCGGGCCTCATCGTGAATGCCTACATGGTGCGCTGGATCCTGTCGCAATGGGAACAGTTCCTCGAGCGCATTCCGCTGGTGAAGACGGTGTATGGGGCGTTGCGCGACCTGATGAAGTTCCTGCCCGGCGAGGGCAAGCGTCGCGACCTGCAGCGCGTGGTGCTCGCGACTTTCGGCGAGGCGCACGTCATCGGGTTCGTGACGCGCGAGACGGTGCCGGAACTGGCCATCGGGTCCAGCGAAGGCATCGTGGCGGTGTACTTCCCCATGAGCTACCAGATCGGCGGCTACACGCTCTACGTGCCGCGCGAGCGACTCAAGCCACTCGACATCACGGTCGAGGAAGGCATGCGTCTGGTGCTCACGGGCGGGATATCGGGCGAGAAGGGTCCGCCGCCACCTCTACCGAAATCGGGTAGTGATCGGACCCGAGGTACTCGCCGACCTTGAAGTTCCAGGCGCGCACGTTGGCGCTCGCGAAGCAGTGATCGATCGGGATGTAGAACGGCACGAAGCGCGCGGGCCAGGTCGGGAGGAGTCCCGTGGCAGCGCAGCGTCGCAAGCCGCCATCGCGCAGCATCCGCCGGAAGTGCGGGGAAAACGGCGTGATGTTGAAGTCACCGACCACGACCAGCGCTCCGGGATGCCCGCGTGCCAGGCGCGCGATGGCCGCGAGTTGCGCATTGCGAGTCTCCGAGACACGCCGTCCCAACGGCCAGCTGAGGTGCGTGCCCAGTACAGCGAGCGTGGTGTCTCCGCGCTCGAACGTGAGGAGGTACGCGGGCGTGCGGCGCTCTGCCAGGTCGACCTGCTCGACCTCGCTTGGCCGCACGCGGCTCAGCACCGCGATGCCGTTGGCCGCGTCACCCGCGTTGATCCACTGATAGGGATACTGCGCTGTCAGCGTGCGTAACGCCGGCACCCAGGCGGGGCTCACCTCGAGCAGCACCAGCACATCGGGTGACTCGGTCTGCACATAGCGCAGCGTGCGCTCGTATTCCCGGTTGAAGTTGAAGACGTTGAAGGACATCACGCGCAGCGGCGCCGCCGGGGCGGAATCCGCGGCCTCGGCCGGCGGCAGGTACAGCGAAACGACCGGCACAGCGTTGATGACCGCGACCGCCAGCGCCCCTGCCGCCCAACCCGGCCGCCTCGTGAGCGCAAACAGTACCGCCAGCACGAGCGCGGCGAGCGTGTATTGCGGGCGGAAGTGCGCGAACAGATCGAAGGCCCACCAGAGTGCGCCACCGAAGCCCGCGAGCGTTGCAGATGCCGTCAGTGCGATGGCCACCTGCCCGATCCTCACGAATTGCTGATCGAGTGGCGGTCGCGCGGACATGCGGGGAAGGGCGGCGCCCGCTCAGGGCGCCTTTGCGCCAGGCACGGGAATGTGGCGGACGATCCCCTGGCCGTAGAACAGGTCGATGCTGCGCACGCCGCGCGTGCGGCGCGCCGCGTCGCGAATCGCGTTGAGCAGGTGGAAGAAGACGTGCTGGTCGGCACCGTCGCCACCCGCCGAGAACTGCTCGGCCACACCGACGTGCACGATGACGAAGCGCTCCTCGCTCTCGCGCAGGAAGACTGCCACGCCGATCGGGCCCGCCGATGCGCCGCCGGGCGCGAGCGCGAACACGCTCTGCACCTCCGCGACGCCGTCGAGCTCGATGCGCAAAGTGCCGTCGCGCACCACCACCTGCGGCATCCCGTAGCGCTCGATGGTGGCCACGATGCGCGTGCGCACCGCATCCTGCAGGCGGTTGAAGAACAGCAATTCCTCGAGCGCACCGCGATGTTCGGCGCCGAGGCGCGAAGTGATGGCAAATGGCCGGCTCATCCGGATAGCATTCCCCGCTTGACTTATCTCACAGAATCGCTTTGACGCAGCGCAGCAGACTACTGCTGCAACGATTGAGTCCGTATCGTATATCGGCGCGATTGCGCCATTGACTCGACGGAGCCGCGCGTGCGAAGGACCGAGCTGCCACTCGAAACGCCGCAGGACGCTGGCCTGACACAGGCCGCCAAGCAGCTTGCCGGCGCGCAGCCGGTTGAAGTACTCGCCCTGACCACCGACGCGAGCCTCCTCGCGATCCTGCGCGAGGCCGCGGGACGCGAGCAGCGCATCTGGCACGCGCCGACGCGCGAGCAGACTGCGGAATTGATCATGTCCGGGCAAGTGGGCGTGGTCATCATCGATGCGCTCGCGACCGGCGAGGATTGTCCCGCCTACTGCGATCAACTACGCGTCCAGTTTCCCGACCTGGTGCTGGTCGTGGCCGGCACGACCGAAGACCAGACCGACCTCGTCAAGCACATCACTTCGGGCGAGGTCTATCGCTTCCTGCACAAGCCGGTGTCGCCGCCGCGCGCGCGTCACGCCATCGACGCTTCGATCCGCCGGCACATCGAGGGCCGAACGATCGTATCCGCGGACCCCACTCCCGAGCCGCGACCCACGCGCTGGCCTCTCTACTCGGGCATCGCGACCGGTGCGGTGATCGTCGCGGTCATCGCGATCGCGCTCTTCCTCGCCGGCCGGGACTCCACGCCACCAGCGCCAAAGCTCGAGCCGGCCGCCTCGCCCGAACCCGCGGCCAGCGTGGCCGCGACGCCGTCCGCGGAAGGCGATGAGCGCAGCGCCTGGCTGGCGAGCGCACAAGCCGCCGCCGCGGCGGGCAAGCTGACGGCCGCGGATGGCGAGGGCGCGGCCGACTACTATCAGCGCGTGCTCGCGAAATACCCCGACGATCGCGCGGCGATGGCGGGGCTCGATGGCATCGCCGACCAGCTGCTCACCAGCGCTGAGACGGCACTCCTCGAGCAGCGCATGGACGATGCGGCGCGCGATATCGAGGCTGCGCGCAGCGTGCGGCCCAATAACATGCGTCTCGCATTCCTCAGCGCGCAGCTCGGCAAGGAACGCGAGCGGCAGCTGATCGCAGCGGCGCGCGATGCGGCTGCGAGCGGCGGCTACGCCAAGGCCAGGTCACTGCTCGACCGCGCCGGGCAGGGTCAGCGCAGCGCCTCGCCCAGCTTGCAGCAGGCACGGCGCGAGCTCGAACAGCATCGTGTGGGCAGCAACGCCGACACGCTCCTCAAGTCCGCGGGTGAGCGCATGCAGCAGGGCAAGCTCGTCGAGCCTGCCGACGACAGCGCGAAGAAGTTCGTGCTGGCCGCGCTCGCCGCTGATCCGAAGAACACCGAAGCGCTGCAGCTCAAGCGCGCCCTCGCCGACCAGACGCTGCAGAAAGGGCGCGCCGCCACTGCCAAGCGCGATTTCGCCGCTGCCGAAAGCTGGCTGCAACACGCCGAGTCGCTCGGCGCCAACGTGCGCACCGCCAAGCGCGAACTGCAGACGGCGCGCAGCTCGAGCGCGAAGAGCGCGCAGCAGGCACAACTCGTGACGCTGATGAACGAGCGCCTCGCGCAGGCGAAACTGCTCGAGCCGGCGGACGACAGCGCCAAGTATTACTGGATGCAGCTGAAGGCCGCGGATCCCGCGAACGAGCAACTGCAACCGGCGCTGCAAAGCCTGGGCACGCGTCTCACCCAGCAGGCGCAGATGGAAGTTCTCGGCAGCCAGTACCAGGCGGCGCGCGCCACGATCGGCGAGGCGCAAGCGCTCGGCTACGCTTCGAGCGAGCTCACGCGCCTCGAGTCACAGGTCGACGCGGCGCTCGAGCGCGCGGCATTCGAAGCGGACGTGGTGCTCGCCAATTCGCTGGCGCGAGAGAAGTACGTGGCTCCGCGCTATCCGGCGGTCGCGCTGCGCAGGGAGCAGGAAGGCTGGGTCGATCTCGACTTCACGGTCGCGGCGGATGGGGCGGTGAAGGACATCACCGTGCGCGGGGCGAATCCCAGCGGAGTCTTCGAGGATGCAGCGATCAAGTCCGTGTCGCAGTGGCGCTACGTGCCGGTGAAGCGCAACGGACGTCCGGTCGAGCAGCGCGCGCGGCTGCGCATGCGCTTCGCCGTCGAGGAATAGAACTGCTCAGGCGACCAGGTGCACGCCGCGCCCGCGCGGCTGTGCAACCTTCCAGCGCGTGCTCTCGTGCTCCAGGTAGGTCGCGGTCGCCTGCGCCACGTCGCGATCGAAGTAGCGCTCCACCACGCGCAGGGCCAGGTCGATCCCCGAGGTGAGTCCCGCGGCGGTGGCGACCCGCTCGTGCTCCACGAAGCGCACGTCGCGCTCGAGTTTCACCCGCGGGAACTCGCGCGCGAATTCCTCCAGGTAATCGTGGTGGGTGGTAGCGCTCAGCCCGTCGAGCAGCCCGGCGCGCGCGAGCTGGAAGGCGCCGGTGCACACCGACATGGTGAGCTGGTTGGTGGCGGATACCTTGCGAATCCAGGCGCGCGAGCGCTCCGTGCCGCGCATGGCCGGCACGACCAGCACGTGGGGCGACGGTGCGTTGTCGATGGTGTATTCGGGGGTGATGCGCATGCCACCCGTGACTCGCACCGCGCGCATGTCCTCGGCCACGGTGTACAGCTCGAACGGGTGATGCATGTCGGCGGCGCCGTGCAGCATGACGTCCTGGAACACTTCCCAGGGACCGCAGAAGTCGATGACCGTCGCGTCTTCGGAGATCAGGAAGGCGACACGTATGGCGGCCTGCGCCTTGGCGGCGGCCCTGGCGGCCACTTCGTAAGGGCAGTCATGCGCTTCGGACGCTGCGCCCGTGCCCTGTGCAGATCTGAGTGCGCCGATCGTCGCCAGTCCAACCGCTGATCGGATCAGTTCCCTGCGTTGCATGTCGAGCCCTCCCGTTACTGCTTCGTCGCCGCGGCGAGTTGGCCACTCGTGC
>DATIEU010000339.1:0-6342 GCA_035455565.1 Steroidobacteraceae bacterium
AAGTTTATGCCCGACCGTAGAGACGATTCATATGGGCCCAATGGGCAGCGAAGTCCGCCGGCAACTGGTCCCAGTCGAACCCCCAGCGCCAGTTACCGGCGGTCGTTCCGGGTGTGTTCATCCGCGCTTCGCTTCCCAGTCCGAGCAGATCCTGCAACGGCAGCACCGCGAGCTCGGCCACGGAGGCCAGCGCGGCGCGCAGCATGGCTGGCACGATGTCCTCCCGCCGGCAGCCGAGATACTCGAGCACGTGGCGGCGCGCATTCGCATCGAGCTTCTCGAACCAGCCGCGGGTCGTGTCGTTGTCGTGCGTGCCCGTGTAGACGACCGAGCGGAGCTGGTGGTTGTGCGGCAGGTAGGGGTTGCCCGGCGATCCGTCGAACGCGAATTGCAGGATGCGCATGCCCGGCAGGTCGAAACGGCGGCGCAACTGCTCGACCGCGGGAGTGATCACGCCGAGATCTTCGGCGACCAGCGGCAGGTTGCCGAGATGCTCCCGGACCCGTTCGAGCAGCGCCGCGCCCGCCGCGGGTTGCCAGCTGCCCGCGCGCGCGCTGGCCGAGCCGAACGGGATCTCCCAGTAGGATTCGAGTCCCCGGAAGTGATCGATGCGCAAGAGATCGAAGCGCTCGAGCTGCGTCGCGAGCCGCGTCATCCACCAGGAGAAATTGTCGCGCTGCATTGCCCGCCAGTCGTACAGCGGGGTGCCCCACAACTGGCCCTCGGCCGAGAAATAATCGGGCGGCACGCCGGCCACCGCCAGCGGCATCCCCCGCTCGTCGAGCCGGAAGTTCTCGCGATGTGCCCAGGCCTCGACGCTCTCATGCGCGACGTAGATCGGAATGTCGCCAAAGAGCGCGACGCCGCGCTGCTGCGCATGTTCCCGCAACGCAAGCCACTGGCGATGAAAGAGATACTGCTCGAACACGAACTGCTCGACCGCCGCGCGATGCCGTTCGTGCGCGGCGGCGAGCGCCGCCGGCTCGCGGTCGCGCAGGGGCGCGCGCCATTGCCACCAGGGACTGCCGTGATGTTCCGCCTTCAAGGCGAGGAAGAGCCCATCGTCCAGCAGCCAGCGACGGTGTGCGCCGACAAAGGCGTCGTAATCGGCGCGTGCACGCGTATCGGCGCGATTCTCGAACCCGATCAGCGCCTCGAGGAGGCGCCGCTTGCGGAAGTGCGGCCACGGCTCGTGCGCGTGAGGCATGTCGTGCGATACGAGGCCGGCCTGTACCAGGTCGCCCAGGTCGATTAGCGCCGGATCGCCCGCATGCACCGAGCGCGAGAAATAAGGGGAGCGATCCTCGTCCACCGGCCCGACCGGCAACATCTGCCACACGGAAAAGCCGCTCTCGGCCAGCAGGTCGATCAGACGCCGTGCGTTCTCGCCGAGGGCGCCCTGGTGCTCCGCCCCGGGCAACGAACTGAGATGCAGCAGGACGCCTGCGCGGCGCTTGTGAGTGGTCATGCGCTCCGTTTCATCACGCCGCCCAGCTCCGCTGCGCCACCGCCCTGCGCGATCGGCTCGGCGAGATTGCCCGGCACTTCTTCTTCCAGGATCCGGTAGAGGTTGGTGAGATGGCGACGATAGAGCGCATCGAAGCTGCGCACGGACTCGGCCGGATTGTCATCACCGAACCACCAGCACCAATCCGACCCCTCACACACACCGAGCTGGCGCTCGGCGGCGAGCTGCTCTGCATCGCTCAGCGCACCCTCGACGACGCCGCGATCGAACGCGCGTTTCGCCTCGCTCAGGAGCTCCCAGGCCTGGTTCTTGGCTTGGTGACCAATCCAGGTCGAGAAATTGCCGTGCACCCAGCTTCCCGCCACCAGTTCCTTGAGCTCGCGCGCCGGCACTCCGTCGGCGATGCATTGCGAAAACGTCGTGAGCTTGAGGCGCGGATGCGTCGCCAACCCTTCGTAGAGCGCCTTCAGGAAGTAGTACGCGTTCGCCGGGAAGTACTCCCAGGCGTTCTCACCGTCGAGGATGATCGCGACGACGTGGTCGGGATCGTCCTCGTACTGAATCGCGAGCTGCTCGAGATGATGGATCAGGTTCATGGCGGCATCGTCGCCGTGCCAGGTGCGGTACGTGAAGCCGATGAGATCGGACAAGGCGTCGTGGCGAAAGAAGCAGCGCACCTTCTGTCCCGGCAGGTGATACGGCCGGTGCAACGCGCTCACCTCGCGTGCGGCGTCCCAGGCTTGCGAGGCTGTCAGGCTGTGACGCAACACCGCTTCGCCGGTCGCGACCCAGTCGAAGCCGAACTGGTCGAGCAGCGCGAGCGTGCGCGCACTGACCGCGCCTTCCGACGGCCAGCAACCGCGCGGTCGCACACCGAACGCATGGGTGAACACCTGCAGCGCACGCGCGATGTGCCAGCTCGCGCGATCGTCGCCGCCCGGATATTCGCGCGTCGCGGGCAGCTCAATGGCGGGCAGTGCCTCGCGCGCGCTGCGGAAATCGAGCATCAGCGGCAGGATCGGGTGGCCGTACGGCGTGACCGACAACTCCACCTGGCCGGTGCCGAAGAGCCGCCGATAGCGCGGAATGATGCCACCGAGAATGTCGGCAATGACTTCGAGCAGCAGCCGGCAGTCCTCGGCCGAGTAATGCCGCTCGCGATCCATGAGGGCCTGCACGCGCGGATCGCCCAAACGCACGGTCTCGCCGAGCCACGCGAGGTGATACCAGACGGCGAGATCGACCAGAAATTGTCGTGACGCGTACTCGGTTGCGTCCTGCTCGAGATAGCCCTCGGCCATCTTCGCGAGCGCCGTGAACGGCGCGAAGCGACGGATCAGGCGCTCCGGATTGGCCTTGAGGCACGCCCGGATCGCCCCGGCACGCGCTTGCGGGTCCTGCGGCATCCCCTCGGGCGTCAGAAGCGCCAGCACCGAGTTGCGTAGCGGCGCGCCAGTGCGCAACCAACCGCTCACTTGCGCGCTGTAGTCGCTCACCTGCTCGAGCAGCACGGGTGAGAAATTGACGACCGCGGCCGCACGCGGCTCCGCCTCGAGATGCACCGCCATGTCGACGTAATCCTTGATGGCGTGCAGGTAGGTCCACGGCAGCACGTGCTCGCCGCTCACCAGGTCCTGGTACTGGGGTTGGTGCATGTGCCAGCACAGCACCACCCGCAGCGGTTGCGCCTTGCTCACCCTTCGGCTTCTCGCAGCATGTCTGGCGTAACGAGCACCACGCCTTGCTCGGTGACGTAGAAGCGTTGCATGTCAGCCGCGCGGTCCACGCCGATGGAGGTGTTGTCGGGGATCTCGCAACCCTCGTCGAGGATCGCCTTGCTGATAACGCACCCCTGGCCGATCTCCACGTCGGGCAGGATCACGGAGCTTTCGATGCGACTACGCTCCTCGACGCGCACGTTGGAAAAGAGGAGTGACTGCCCGACGTACGCGCCGGAGATGATGGCGCCGCCGGCGACCATGGAATTGACTGCCATGCCGCGGCGGCCGTCCTGGTCCAGCACGAACTTGGCGGGCGGCTGCTGCAGCTGGTAGGTCCAGATCGGCCATTGCTGGTCGTAGACATTGAGCTCGGGATTGACGGTCACGAGCTCCATGTTCGCCTGGTAGTACGCATCGACGCTGCCGACGTCCCGCCAGTAGCTCTGCGCTCTCGTGCGCACGTCCTGGAACGGATAAGCGAACACCTGCATCTTCTCGATCGAGTCCGGCACGATGTTACGGCCGAAGTCGTGGGTGGTGTCCTGCTTCTCGGCATCCGCCACCAGCAGCTTCTCGAGCAGGCGCACGTTGAAGACGTAGATGCCCATCGAGGCGAGTGCCACGTCGTCGCGCCCGGGGATAGGGTCGGGATTGGCCGGCTTCTCCGCGAACTTGACGATGCGGTTCCACTCGGTGGTCGTCATCACGCCGAACTCGCGCGCCTGCTCGCGCGGCACCTGCACGACGCCCACCGTGATGTCCGCGCCCTTCTCCACGTGATAGGCGATCATCGGACCGTAGTCCATCTTGTAGATGTGATCGCCGGCCAGCACCAGCACGTGGGTTGGCCGGTGCGCGCGGATCAGGTCGAGGTTCTGGTACACGGAATCCGCGGTACCACGGTACCAGTGCTTGCCGATCTGCTGCTGCGCCGGAATGATTTCGACGAACTCGCCGAACTCGCCGCGCAAGTACCCCCAGCCGCGTTGCACGTGCTGGATGAGCGACTGCGCCTTGTACTGCGTGAGCAGGCAGATCTGGCGGATGCCTGAGTTCACGCAGTTCGAGAGCACGAAATCGATGATGCGGAACTTGCCGCCGAAGGGCGTGGCCGGCTTGCAGCGATGATCGGTGAGCGCTTTCAGGCGCTCGCCCCGTCCACCCGCCATGATCACCGCGAGCGTGCCGCTCGTCAGTCGGCTGACGTAGCGGCCGGAGGAAGCACGAGCGGGTTGCTTCGGCATGGGCGCGGGCACCGCGGCAGCGGGATGGCGCGGCTATGTTACCTTTGAATCGATGCCTGCAACACGCCAGCGCGAGATGCGCGAGCTGCTTGCGAGCCTGGAACGCGACTTCGAGCGACTGCGCGACGCCCGCCACCACGAGCCGCATTCGATCCTCGGCCGTCACGAGCACGCCGGCCGGGAAATCGTCATCGTCTACCTCCCGGGCGCCGCGCACGTGCGCATCCAGCGCACGCATGACGCGACCCGTCATCGCGGCGGCGATTTCTTCGTCTGGCAGGGCGAGCCCGGCAGCATTCCGCCGCGCTACACGATCTCCTGGCAGGACGGCGCCGGTGGCGTGTACGAAGTACACGACCCTTACGCGTTCCCACCGCTGATCGAGGATGGCGACCTGCGCGCCTTCAGTGCGGGCGTGCATCGGCGCACGCACCGCGCCCTGGGCGCTCATGTGCGGACGGTGGACGGCATCGCCGGCGTGCAGTTCGCGGTCTGGGCGCCGAACGCCGAGCGGGTGAGCGTCGTCGGACCTTTCAACCTGTGGGACGGACGGCGCCATCCGTTGCGCTCCCGTGGCGCGAGCGGCGTGTGGGAGCTCTTCGTGCCGGCGCTCTCCGCGGGCACTCTTTACAAGTTCGAGATCCGCAATCGCGACAACGGCACGTTGCACCTCAAGACCGACCCGTACGGCCGGCAGTTCGAATTGCGCCCGGCCACCGCCGGTATCGTCACCGACCCGGCTTCGTACGCGTGGCAGGACGAGGATTGGATGCGGCGTCGCGCGCAGGGCGACTGGCTGCGCGCGCCGATGTCGATCTACGAGGTGCACCTGGGCTCCTGGCAGCGCGCCCCGGACGGTGGCTTTCTCGACTACGGCGCGCTCGCCGAACGGCTGGTGCCCTACGTGCTCGAACAGGGGTTCACGCACGTCGAGCTCCTGCCCGTGACCGAACATCCGCTCGATGATTCCTGGGGCTACCAGGCGACGGGCTACTTTGCCCCGACCAGCCGGCACGGCACGGCGGGTGGCCTCAAGTACCTCATCGATCGCTGCCATCGCGCCGGCATCGGAGTGATCCTCGACTGGGTGCCCGCCCATTTCCCGCGCGATGCGCACGCGCTCGCGCATTTCGATGGCAGCCCGCTCTACGAGTACGCCGATCCCCGCAAAGCGGAACACCTCGATTGGGGCACGCTGGTCTTCGATTACAGCCGCCGCGAGGTACGCAGCTTTCTGATCTCGAGCGCTTGCTACTGGCTCGAGGAATTCCATGCCGACGGCTTACGCGTCGATGCGGTCGCCTCGATGCTCTATCTCGACTATAGCCGCCGCAAGGACGACTGGGTGCCGAACGCCCAGGGCGGCAACCACAATCTCGAGGCCATCGAATTCCTGAAGGAGCTCAATTCCGTCACACACGGCGAATTCCCGGGCACGGTCACGCTCGCGGAGGAATCGACCGAGTGGCCGTTGGTCAGCCGGCCTGTATCCGCAGGCGGACTCGGGTTCAGCATGAAATGGAACATGGGCTGGATGCACGACACGCTCCAGTACATGAAGGAAGACCCACTCTATCGCGCTCATCATCACGACAAGCTCACGTTCGGGATGATGTATGCCTACAGCGAGAACTTCGTGCTGCCGTTCTCGCACGACGAGGTGGTGCACCTCAAAGGCTCCCTCCTCGCCAAGATGCCCGGCGATGACTGGCAACGCGCGGCAAACCTGCGCGTGCTCTACACCTATCAGTGGACCTACCCGGGGAAGAAACTCCTCTTCATGGGCAGCGAGTTCGCACAGCCCACGGAGTGGAATTTCCGCGTGGCGCTGCCCTGGCACCTCGCCGGCGAAGCGCCGGGTGCCGGCATGCGCCGCCTGGTCGCGGATCTCAATCGTCTCTACCGCGAG
>DATIEU010000340.1:0-2234 GCA_035455565.1 Steroidobacteraceae bacterium
CCGCCTCACGCGCGCACAGGTGCTGGCGGCGAAGTCCGAGGACTACGTGGAAGCCGCGCGCGCGCTCGGCAACCCGCACCTGCGCATCGCGCTGCGCCATATCTTCCCGAACATCGTCGCCCCGCTCATCGTCCAGGCCACCCTCGCCATCGCCGCTGCCGTGATAGCGGAAGCCAGCCTGTCATTCCTGGGATTGGGACAGCAGCCGCCCGCGCCGAGCTGGGGCAGCATGCTCAACACCGCGCGCAACTACGTCGACCAGGCGCCGTGGATGGCGATCTGGCCGGGGCTCTCCATCTTCCTTTTGGTGCTGTCCTTCAACCTGCTCGGCGACGGCCTGCGCGACGCGCTCGATCCGCGGCACAAATAGGCCGTTCATTCGATAACGCTTGCCCGGAGCAAAAGCGCTTGGGGCATCGTCAGCGATAGGGCGCGCGCGGTTTTGAGATTGATCACGAGCTCGTACTTGCTCGGCTGTTCGATCGGAAGCTCGCCCGGTTTCGCGCCCTTGAGAATCTTGTCCACATAACGGGCGACATTTCGGTGTTGCTCGGTTTCGTCGGCCCAATAGGACATCAGGCCGCCGGCTTCTGTGTACTCCCTCAGGCCACCCATGAGCGGCAGGCGGTGCTTGATCGCGAGATCTGCCAGCCGCTTGCGATGAAAGAAGGTCATCGGGTCCGCCAGGATCAGAATCGCCTGTGCTCGCTCCTTGGTCATTGCTTCGAAGGCGTTGTCGAACTCCTCGGGGTGTCGCACCGGCAGCGCATGCACCTGCACGCCTAGCGAGCGGCTCTCGCCGTGCAGGGCCTTCACCGTGGCCGGATGCCATGGATTATCTGGATTCCACATGACCGTGATCCACGAGATCCGTGAAACGGTTTCCTTGAGAATTTGGAGTTGCTTAAGGCTCACGTCCACACTCAGTGAGGTCGTGCCCGTGATATTCCCGCCTGGACGAGCCAGGCTGGCAACCAGACCGAGGTGCACCGGATCAGGGTTATTGACCATGACGATCGGGATTGTGGTCGTCGTCCGCTTCGCGGCGAGGACCGCCGCCGGATAGGTGGCGACGATCACGTCCACCTTCAAACGCGCCAGCTCGCGTGCCAGGTCGTCGACCCGATCCGCCCTTCCCTCTGTCTCACGCACCTCGAGAACGGCGTTCCGACCTTCCATGTAACCGAGCTCGCGCAGGCTTTCGCGCAATCTCTCCGGCATTCTCGTCGCCAAGACACCAATCCGATGCACCTTGGCCGACCGTTGGGTGTTTTGCGCAACCGGCACGCTAAGGAGGCAGAAGGCAATGCTCGCCGCGGTGGATACCACAACGATAAGCCGGCGGCCGGACGACCTGCGGATCACTGAATCACCTCACTCACCTGCAACAGCAGCGACGGCGCGACTGTGAGACCGAGCGCCTTCGCCGCCTTAAGGTTGATGACCAGCTCGAATCGCGATGGCTGCTCCACGGGTAACTCGGCCGGCTTTGCTCCTTTGAGGATCCTGGCGACGTAGCTCGCGGCGCGCCGCTGAACGTCGGCCTGCTCGGCTCCGTGAAACATCAAGCCGCCGGAATCAACGAAGTGTCGTTGGTTTGAGATCGACGGCAGGCGGTGCAGAAGCGTCACGGCACCTTCTCGGCTCGCTGCTGCGCCTCGCTCATGCGCGGCAGGCTGAGCGAAAGCAAGACGACCACGGTGACGCACACCTGTGCTGCACTGAACACGCGCAGCGCCGCAGCGCAAGCGGGGACCGTCCCTGTTTTCATTTACATCCCGTTCGACGTGCCTGCTGTTCGAACGTCGCAGGCAGCACGCACGCTTCATCCTATCGCTCCCCGGCCGCTCAGCCACGTCTATCGGACCACTGCTGCTGCGATGGCGAAGTAGATGAGGATGGACAGCAGATCCTGGATGACCGTTGCGAGGGGTCCGCTACCGAAGGCCGGGTCGTGCCCCGAGGCACTGAACAACCAAGGGAGCAGCATTGCTGCGAGGGTGGCCGTGGAGCATGCCGCGAACAGAGCAAGTCCTACCGCCAGTGCCACGGAGGCATCTCCCCACCGCCACCAGACGAGCGGACCGGCGATCGCAGCCAAGGTGAAGCCGATCACGAGGCCTGCAAGCAGCTCGCGACGGGCCATCCGACGCATTGTGACACCGACGGATAGACCCCGCACCACGATCGTCTCCGTCTGAGTGCCAACGGCATCAGCAAGGTACACAATCCCC
>DATIEU010000341.1:0-5462 GCA_035455565.1 Steroidobacteraceae bacterium
CTGACCCCAGCGCGCGACGGCGATTTCGCGAATCCCGCGCAGATCGCCGATCGGGACAAAGAGCGTCGCTTCGGACCAGAGCGCCTTGGGTGTCGCACCATCCGTGCTCGGCAGTGTGAGACTTGCCGGCGCATAGGCGGCGGCGACGTGCAGGCGCGTCTGGTACACCGGCACCGTGTAGATACCCACATGACGTTCCGCCGTCTCGAGCTCGCCGCGGATCTCGGCCGTGGCGGCCAGCACGCGGTAGGGCGCGACGTGGCGGATGGTTCGCCCATGCGAATCGATCTCGATCTCGATCGGCACCGTGAGAACGGGCGCACCGATGCTCTGCGTGCCTCCCCACCCTTCGGCGACCTTGACGGTCGCGATCTCACGCATTCCTGAGCGTTCGGTGAGCAGATCGCGCAGTTGCCCGAGCGGCATGAGGAGGACGAGCGTGAGCCCGCCGATCGCGAGCCCTTTGCCGAACAGCGGATTCCAGAATCGCCGTGAGGTCATCGCGGGCTCCCTGTGAGTCAGGGTAGCGACCGTAGCGGAGCATCATGGCGAATCGCGGGCTGAATCCGGGCAGAATCGGGCAACGTCGTAAGCTGCTCATTCCGAACCGCCTGTGCGGTCTGGTTTAATTACAGAGATGCGCATCGCCCTCTTCGACCTCGACGGCACACTCACGCGGCGTGACAGCCTGTTTCCCTATGTGCTGGGCTTCTGCCTGCGCCATCCGTGGCGCTTGCCGCGGCTCCTCACCATGCCGTGGCACGCACTCAGGTATCTCTTCGCCGGCCGCGATCGCGGCGCGCTCAAGGAGGCATTGATCAAGGCCGGGTTGAGCGGCGTGTCGCGTGAACAGATCGCGCGCTGGAACGAGCGCTTCGTACGCCGGTTGGTAGGACACAGCATGCATCCCGAGGCGCTGGAACGGCTCGCCATGCACCGAGCGCGGGGGGATTACCTCGTGCTGATGTCGGCGAGCCCGGATCTCTATGTGCCCGCCGTCGCGCGCGCCCTGAAGTTCAACGAAACCATCTGCACCGGTGTGCGCTGGGACGGGATGACATTGTCGGGCGAGCTCACGACGCCCAATCGGCGCGCCGAGGAGAAGTTGCGAGGCGTCGAGGCGCTGCGCGCGCGACACGACAGCAGCCAGATCGAGGCCTACGGAAACAGCGCCTCGGATGTCGTGCATTTGCGCGCCTGCGACGCGGGCCATCTCGTGAACGGCTCGCCGCGCGCCGCCGTGGAGGCGGCCCGTGCGGGTGTGGCCATCGGGTGGCCGCTGGAAACGACTCCGCAAGCGGCATCGAGATAACCTCATGAATAATTCGCAACGCTTTGAGCCGCCGAGCCAATGCGGTTCCCGCTCAAAGCCAATTGCAAATCATTCGCATTTTCTGCACTATCCCGGCAGTCACGAAATTGCCTGGATCCCCATGCTCAAGCTGTCTTTGAATGCGTTCGTCCTGACGCTGCTCGCAAGCACCGCTAGCCTCGCCGCTGATCCGATCGAGTTCAAGCTCGTCATCAAGGACCACCGCTTCGTGCCCCCGGAGCTCAAGGTTCCGGCCGGCCAGAAGATCAGGCTCGTGGTCGAAAACCAGGACGCGACGCCCGAGGAATTCGAGAGCTACAGCCTCAACCGCGAAAAGATTGTGCCCGGCAAGGGCAAGATCGTCGTCATGGTGGGACCGCTCAAGCCCGGCAAGTACGAGTTCTTCGGCGAGTTCAACATGGATACTGCCCAGGGCGTGCTGATCGCCGAGTAGCCCGATGCTGCAAGCCTTCATCATTGTCCTGCGCGAAGTCCTCGAAGCCGCCCTCGTGATCGGCATCGTGCTCGCCGCCTCGCGTGGTGTGCCGCAACGCGGGCTGTGGGTGAGCGCGGGCGTGGGCGCCGGCATCCTCGGCTCGATGGTCGTGGCCGCGTTCGCCGAAGGGATCGCGATGGCGCTCGAAGGTGTCGGCCAGGAGATCTTCAACGCCGGCGTGCTGCTCCTGGCCACCGTAATGCTCGGCTGGCACAACGTCTGGATGAAGAGTCATGGCCGCGAGCTCGCGCAGCAGATGAAGAGCGTCGGCCAGGCGGTGAGCGCGGGGCTCAAACCGCTCAGCATCTTGCTGATCGTCGTAGGGCTCGCCGTGCTGCGTGAGGGCTCCGAGGTCGTGCTGTTCCTGTACGGGATCGCGGCCGGCGGCACCACTCCCCTGCTCCTTTGGACGGGCTCGCTGCTTGGGCTCGCCGGCGGCGCCGCGCTGGGTGCGCTCATGTACTTCGGCTTGCTGCGCATTCCGACCCGGCATCTCTTCAGCGTAACGAGCTGGATGCTTCTGTTGCTGGCGGCCGGGATGGCGAGCCAGGCGGCCGGCTACCTCGTGCAGGCAGGCACGATTCCCGGCCTGGTCGAGCCCCTCTGGAATTCTTCGTCGTGGCTGCCCGAAGGCAGCCCCGTCGGCGCAGTGCTGCACGCCCTCGTGGGGTATGACGATCAGCCGAGCGCCATGCAGCTGATCTTCTTTACGGTGACCTTCATCGTGATCGCTTCGCTGATGCGCTGGGTCGGCCGGCGCTCTGCACCAGCGCCCGCTCGACACCACGACTCACGTGAGGCGGCGCCCCAGCGCAGCTGAATTCGCTGCGGCTTTTTCGGGGATTCGCTGCGGCTTTTCCCGTGTCTCGCATCGGCGACCATCCCGCCGGAAACCTTTTCAATCGCTTATCGCTTTTACCGCTATTCACTGTCGACGTTTGCCGACATCCGTCTGACATGCGCGCTATTGAAACGGCGGCGACGGTGGAGTCACTTTGTCGCGAGTCAATGACTTGCGGCAAAACGGCGACACGGGCATGACACTTGCTCCTGAGTGCCGAGGGTCAGCACGCACAACGAGCAGCATCCGCGAGCTCGGCCAGGGAAGGGATCTTTTCGGGCAAGCGCCGCTGACCAGAGGGAGGCGCTGAAAAAGGCAAACCCACCGAGAGGTGGGGACGCAAAGCCACCGGTCTCGAGGGTATTCCCTCAAGACAGCGGGGTTGCCAGGTGTTCTGCCTCATTCCGGGGGCGGCTTCTTGGTTGATCCTCAATGCGGGCTTCCCACCCCGCACTGCTGCCTCTGTGTGTGTCTCTCTCCAGCACTGGCGGGCTAGGCGCCGCATGTGAGTGCGGCGTGCCGTGTGTGCACACCGCAGGGCAAAAGGGGAGTAATCATGAAACGACAAATGACCAGTGTGTGGCTGGCCGGGGCCACGTTTATGTTGATGGGGGTCGCTGCCGACGTCAGTGCCCAGGCTCGCGATCCGGGCGTGCGCGGCGGCGCTGCGGCCGCCGGGCAACCGCTGCAAGGTCTCACGCCAGACGAGATGGATTTCTTCAACGGTGGGCTCGAGGAGTTCGAGGAGGCTGAAGGCATCGCCGACGGCATGGGGCCGCGCTTCAATCTCGATGGATGTGGCGGCTGTCACGAGGCGCCCGCGATTGGCGGCAGCTCGCCGGCCGTGAATCCACAGGTCGCGCAGGCCACCGCTTGGGGCGCCCGCAATGCCGTGCCGTCGTTCATCCGAGCTGACGGGCCGGTCCGGGAGGCGCGCTTCAAGTTCAACGCGAATGGCAGCCGCGACGGTGGCGTGCACGCGTTGTACGTCATCAGCGGCCGGGTCGACGACACGGGCGGAGATGCTTCCGGCTGCGCGATCCAGCAGGAGGATTTCGAGGCGCAGGTCGCGCGCAACAACGTGATTTTCCGCACTCCCACACCGACCTTCGGGTTGGGCCTGGTGGAGAACATCTCGGACGCCACCCTGCTCGGGAACCTGGCCGCCAACTCCGGGGCCAAGTCACGCGCCGGGATCAGCGGCCGTCTGAACCGCAACGGTAACGATGGCACGATCACGCGCTTCGGGTGGAAGGCCCAGAACGTGTCGCTGCTGATGTTCTCGGGTGAGGCCTATAACGTCGAAATGGGGATCACCAACGAGCTGTTCGCCAACGAGCGCGACCAGACGGCAAACTGCCACTTCGCGTCGCACCCGAACGACGTGACTGGCCACGACGAGGAGACCGGTGAGCTCGCCATGAGCGCCATCGAGAGCTTCGCGGTGTTCATGCGCTTCCTGGCAGCGCCGACGCCACACTCGTTCTTCCCGGGGGGTAGAGACTCGATCAGGAACGGGCGCGCGCTCTTCAGCGACGTGGGCTGTGGGCTCTGCCACACGCCGAGCCTGCGGACCGGCGATGCCACGACGGCCGCCCTGCGCAACAAGGATGCCAACCTGTACTCGGACCTTGCCATTCACAACATGGGCCCGAGGCTGGCGGACAACGTGGAGCAAGGCTTGGCGCGCGGCGATGAGTTCCGCACGGCGCCGTTGTGGGGTGTCGGGCAACGCCTGTTCTTCCTGCATGACGGCCGCACGCGCGACCTCATGCGGGCGATCCAGGAGCATGCCAGCAGCGGCAACTCGCAGTTCGGTCCGTCCGAGGCCAACCGCGTGGTGAGCAACTTCAACGGCTTAACCTCGCGTCAGCAGCAGGACGTGCTCAACTTCCTGCGCTCGCTCTGACCGCCCAACGAGTCGGGGCACGACCACCCCCGCCGGGTTTCGCCGTTGCGTCGACTCCGAACGCGACGGTGGAACCCGGTGGCGGGTGCGCCATGCCGCTTTGGCGCAAATTACAAACACGCGCAGCGCCACGGTCTGCTGACTGCGACATGACCAATGACGGCTTCAGCCGCTCATGACACAGGTGTATAAGCGCTGACGGTAACGAACAACGGCCGCGTTTCGCGCGACCTGTCCACCAACACACAGCGCAATTCAGAAGGGGAACCGCCAGCATCTCGACGATGGCGAGGGTCGCTGTCTCGCTTTGACCGGGGAAATAAGTCGACTCTGGCGCGCTCTCGGGAGAGGGCAATGGCAAGAATCGAGCGAAGGAAAACGCAGGCTCAGGCACGCGGCGCCGGTTCGGCGAGCGCCACGCTGAGCCGCCGCTCGCTGTTGCAGGCGAGCGCACTGGCAGGCTCGGGCGCACTGCTCGGCACCTGGTCGACATCCGAAGCACAGAACGACGCCTCGACACAGCATCACGGGGACCGTGGTCGCGATCGCGACATTGCGTTCGCCACGATCGCGGAACAGCAGGCGCTGATGAGCGCCGGGCGCATCTCGTCGCGCGAACTGGTTGAGATCTACTTGCGGCGCATCCATGTCATCGACAAACAGGTCGGCCTCAACAGCGTCCTGCAGGTCAATCCCGACGCGTTCCGGATCGCCGCGGCGCTTGATCGCGAGCGGCGCCAGCAGGGAGCGCGCGGTCCGCTGCACGGCATTCCGATCCTGCTGAAGGACAACATCGACACCGGCGATCGCATGCAGACCACCGCGGGCTCACTGGCACTGGCCGGCGCACCCGCACTCCAGGACTCGACCATGGCTGCGCGCCTGCGCACCGCCGGCGCGGTGA
>DATIEU010000342.1:0-6178 GCA_035455565.1 Steroidobacteraceae bacterium
TGCCTACAGTCAGAGCGCAGTGATCAAGGTGCTGGGGGTTGGGGGCGGCGGCGGCAATGCCGTTTCGCACATGGTCAATTCCGGCATCGAGGGGGTGGATTTCATCTGCATCAACACCGATTCGCAGGCACTGAAGCACTCCAAGGTGAAGACCTCGTTGCAGATCGGCTGCAACATCACCAAGGGGCTCGGCGCCGGCGCGGATCCGGAAGTGGGCCGGCAGGCCGCGATGGAGGACCGCGATCGCATCATCGAGCTGATCGAGGGTTGCGACATGCTCTTCATCACCGCTGGCATGGGTGGCGGCACGGGAACGGGCGCGGCCCCGGTCGTGGCAGCGGTCGCCAAGGAGCTCGGCATTCTCACGGTGGCCGTCGTGACGAAGCCCTTCGACATGGAGGGCGGCAAGCGCATGCTGGTGGCGGAGCACGGCATCGCGGAGCTCGGCAAGTTCTGCGACTCGCTGATCACGATCCCGAACCAGAAGTTGCTCACGGTCCTGGGCGGCGAGACCACGCTGCTCGATGCTTTCAAGTCAGCGAATCAGGTGCTGCAAGGGGCCGTGCAGGGCATCGCCGAGCTCATCACGCGTCCCGGCCTGATCAATGTCGACTTTGCGGACGTGCGCACCGTCATGTCCGAAACCGGCATGGCGATGATGGGTTCGGGTGCGGCAAGTGGCGAAGAGCGAGCGCGTGAGGCGGCCGAAGCAGCCGTGTCGAGCCCGTTGCTCGAGGACATCAACCTGGCCGGCGCGCACGGGATTCTCGTGAACGTCACGGCGGGCATGGATCTCTCGATCGGCGAGTTCGAGATCGTGGGCAACACCGTCAAGAAGTTCGCCTCGGACGATGCGACGGTGGTGGTCGGTACCGTCATCGACCCCGACATGAGCAACCAGGTGCGGGTCACCGTGGTCGCGACGGGTCTCGGGCGGCCCACGGTTCGCCAGCACCAGCCGGCTCACGCGGCGCAGCAACCGCAGATGCGGGTCGTCGCGCAGCGCGGCCGGGGTCCCTTGAGCGGTGCCGACTATGCGGCGCTCGACAAGCCCACGGTGCAGCGGCAACGCGCGGTGGGGGACGGCATCCGTGGCGATGCGGACGGCGAGGACCTCTTGGACATTCCGGCATTCCTGCGCCGGCAGGCGGACTGAACCATGAGTGCGTGGGGGCTTCGAGCTCGCTGAACCGTCCAGGCAGGACCGGTAAAGAAGGCGTGTGCCTATGATTTGGCGCATGTTTTGACCCTGTGGTACGGTAGCGCCCCTTTTTAAGTTAAGGCGGGGGTCGGCAGCGGGGCGCGTCGACCGCGAACGGTGACTCGGACGTTACAGGGCGTCCCGGGCCAGCGGCCGCCGCGTCAGTGCGAGCATGGTCAATCAGCGAACCCTCAAGAACAGCATCCGGGCCACCGGTGTGGGCCTGCACACCGGGAAAAAGGTCCTGATGACTCTGCGACCTGCGCCAGCCAACGTCGGTATCGTCTTTCGCCGCGTCGACCTCGACATCCCGGTGGATATCCGCGCCCACGCCGAAAACGTGGGCGACACCATGCTGGGCACCACGCTCGTCCGGGATGGCGTCAAGATTTCCACTGTCGAGCATCTCCTCTCGGCCTTCGCGGGACTCGGCATCGACAACGCCTTCGTGGAAGTGAGCGCACCCGAAGTGCCGATCATGGACGGCAGCGCCGGGCCTTTCGTGTTCCTGCTGCAATCGGCGGGCATCGAGGAGCAGAGCACGCCGAAGCGCTTCGTGCGTATCAAGAAGAGTGTGCGCGTCGAGGACGGTGACAAGTGGGCGCGCTTCGACCCGTTCGACGGGTTCAAGGTGAACTTCGAGATCGAGTTCAATCACCCGATCTTCAAGAAGCGGTCGCAGGTCGCCTCGATGGATTTCTCGACCACTTCATTCCTGAAGGAGGTCAGCCGCGCGCGCACCTTTGGCTTCATGCGCGATCTCGAAACGCTGCGTGCCCGCAATCTGGCACTCGGCGGCACCATGGACAACGCCATCGTGCTGGATGATTTCCGGGTATTGAATGAAGACGGACTGCGCTACGAAGACGAGTTCGTCAAGCACAAGATCCTCGATGCCATCGGCGACCTGTACCTGCTGGGCCACAGCCTTATCGGCGAGTTCAGCGGGTTCAAGTCCGGACACGCGCTCAACAATCGCTTGCTGCGCACGCTCGTGGCAACCGTCGATGCCTGGGAAGAAGTGACGTTCGAGACTGCCGCCGAGGCACCCATTTCCTTCGTGAGCGCAGCGGCCGCGTCAGCGTGACGCGGGTGACTACCCCTTCGGCTGAACCCGGACGCGGATGCGCTCCACCACGATACCGGTGGCCTGGCACAGGGCCTGACGCAGGCGCGGTGCCTCGAATCGCAGCCGCGCACAGAACGCGGCGGAATCCAGCCATATGACTAATTCCTGCGGGCGGGGAGCGGCGGCCGTGACGTGGTTCGCGAGGTTCGGGGGGAGGGCGGATTGCACCAAGTCTTTGAATTGAGTAGCAGATTTGGAGCGTTTAGCGAGGTGTTGCAGGCGGCCTGTGGGAGCGTGAAGCAGGTCACCGATGGAACGTGGTTTGTGCACTGCAATCAATTACGTATTGAGAAGCGTGTCGGCCGGAGCTTGATTGTGTTGCGTGGCTGCCTTGGGCATAGTCTACCGGACTGCCAAGGGCAAACTCACCGAAAGGTGGGGACGCAAAGCCACCGGTCTAAAGCGTGAGCTATGACAGCGGGGTTGCCAGTGATGAAGAGTTTTTTGCTAAGCATCTCGTCTGTCGCGGTGGTCCGCCGCGGGCCTGAGCCCGTCACGGAAAGACGGTCGATTGCAATCGAATCGAGCTTTCTGGAGTGCTCGGCATGAACGTCATTTTCTTCAGTCGCGGCCAGGGTCGTGCGCGCCACGTCAATTTTGCGCACCCCGTCGCCCTCGCAGCCACCGCGATTGCGGCCGTCGCATTGCTCGGCGGTGCGTATTTGCTCGGACACGAGATGGGCGAGCGCGATGCCGGGAGCCAGCCGCAACTTCAGGCGGCGGAATGGTCGCGGAAGCTCGCCGCTCAGCAGGCGCAGATCGCCGAGACCCGCCGCGTGCTGCAGGAACACGTCGATGCTCTCGCCAAACGCGTGGGTCAGATGAACGCGCACGTGATCCGTCTCGACGCGCTGGGTCGCCGCCTCACGGAGATGGCGAACATCGACGAGCGCGAATTCGACTTCGGCAATCCGCCGGCCCAGGGTGGACCGGAAAGCGACATGCAGGGACAGGCCGCGCAGATTCCTGAGCTCGCTGCGATGATCGATGAGCTCGGCCGCGAAGTGGAACAGCGCGAAGTCGAGCTCGGCGTGCTCGAGAACGTCATCCTGAGCCGCAAGCTCAACGAACAGATCAAGCCGGCAGGCCGGCCGGTGCGCGACGGCTGGATCTCCTCGTATTTCGGTTCACGCTCCGATCCCTTCACCGGTTACACGGCGTTCCACAAGGGCGTGGATTTCGCGGGTCGCAAGGGCGCCGAAGCGGTCGCGGTGGCGGCTGGCGTGGTGACCTGGTCACGCGAGCGCTTCGGCTACGGCAAGATGGTCGAGATCAACCACGGCAATGGCTACGTCACGCGCTACGCGCACAACGAACGTAACCTGGTGTCGGTCGGCGAGACCGTACAGAAAGGTCAAGCCGTCGCGCTGATGGGCTCGACCGGGCGTGCCACCGGTCCGAACCTGCACTTCGAGGTGTTGAAGAACGGCCGCCAGGTCAATCCGCTGCAGTTCATCTCGGCGGGTTCGGGCCCGGTCGCCAGCAACAGTCCCTGAGCCGGGATCGGCTCAGGACTCCATTCATGGCTGAACTCTCCCGCGCCGGCGCGGTCGTTCCCTCGCGGGCAAACGCCCGACTGGGCACGTGATTTCCCTCGCCGCCGCGGCCCCCTTACAATACGCGCCTTTTTGAGCCGGCCCCGGGGCTGCCTGCAACCAGGCACGCGGCGCGGACCCAAGGACCTTCTATCGTGCTGCAGTTTTTCACGCGCATCTTCGGTAGCCGCAATCAACGTCTGCTCAAGGGCTACTCGCAACAGGTGCGCGAAGCGAACGCGCTGGAGTCCGCCATGCAGGCGCTCACGGACGAGCAGCTGCGCACCAAGACGGACGAGTTCCGCCAGCGGCTCGCCGCCGGCACCGCCCTCGAGCAACTCATTCCGGAGGCCTTTGCCGCGGTCCGTGAGGCATCGCGGCGCACACTTGGCCTGCGGCACTTCGACGTGCAGCTCATCGGCGGCATCGCACTGCATGAAGGCAAGATCGCCGAGATGCGCACGGGCGAGGGCAAGACGCTGGTCGCCACACTGGCGGCCTACCTCAATGCGCTCCCCGGCAAAGGCGTGCACGTTGTCACCGTCAATGAATACCTGGCACAGCGCGATGCGGACTGGATGGGCCCGATCTATCGCTTCCTCGGACTGACGGTTGGAGTCATCAAGAACAGTCAGCCCGCGGCCGACAAGCGCGCCGCGTATGCCGCGGACATCACCTACGGCACCAACAACGAGTACGGCTTCGACTACCTGCGCGACAACCTCGCGTTCCGGCTCGAAGAGCGCGTCCAGCGGCCACTCAACTACGCGATCGTCGATGAAGTGGACTCGATCCTGATCGACGAAGCGCGCACTCCGCTGATCATCTCGGGACCGGCCGAGGAGAGCACCGAGCTCTACGTGAAGATCAACGCGCTGGTGCCGCGACTCAAGGTGCAAAAGCAGGAGGACGGCCCCGGCGATTACTCGGTGGACGAAAAGACCAAGCAGGTGCACCTGAGCGAGGAGGGCCATCAGCACGTCGAGGAACTGATGTCGGAAGGGGGACTCCTGCGCGAAGGGGAGAGCCTCTACGACGCGGCCAATATCCGGCTCATGCATCACCTGAATGCGGCCCTGCGTGCGCATGCTCTCTATCACCGCGATGTCGAATACATCGTCCGCAATGGCGAAGTGATCATCGTGGACGAGTTCACGGGGCGCACCATGCCCGGCCGGCGCTGGTCGGACGGCCTGCACCAGGCGGTCGAAGCCAAGGAAAAGGTACGCGTGCGCGAGGAGAACCAGACCGTTGCCTCGATCACCTTCCAGAACTACTTCCGCATCTACTCGAAGCTCGCCGGCATGACCGGCACCGCGGACACCGAGGCATTCGAGTTCCAGCAGATCTACGGCCTGGAAGTGGTCGTGATACCGACGCACAAGCTAATGATCCGCGACGACGCGCCCGACCTGGTGTACCTCACGCAGAAAGACAAGTTCACGGCGATCATCGAAGACATCCGCGAGTGCATGCAACGCGAGCAGCCGGTGCTCGTCGGCACCACGTCGATCGAGACCTCGGAATTCCTCTCCGGGCTCCTCAACAAGGAAGGCATCGAGCACCAGGTGCTCAATGCCAAGCAGCACGAGCGCGAAGCGCACATTGTCGCGCAGGCGGGCAGACCGGGTACGGTCACCATCGCCACCAATATGGCGGGTCGCGGCACCGACATCGTGCTGGGCGGCAATCTCGAGGCGGAACTGCATGCACTCGAGAATCCGGCGCCGGGTTCGACCGACCAGGTCAGGAGCGACTGGCAGGTGCGTCACAACCGCGTCGTGGAGGCGGGTGGCCTGCACATCGTCGGCACCGAGCGGCACGAGTCGCGACGCATCGACAACCAGCTGCGCGGGCGCTCGGGCCGCCAGGGCGATCCGGGTTCGAGCCGGTTCTACCTCTCGCTCGAAGACAACCTGATGCGCATCTTCGGCGACCCCAACCGCACCAAGGCGCTCCTCTCCCGCGTGGGCATGAAGGAGGGCGAGGTCATCGAGAGCCGTATGCTCACGCGCCAGATCGAGAAGGCGCAGCGCAAGGTGGAGGCGCACAACTTCGACGCGCGCAAGAACCTCCTGGAGTACGACGACGTCGCCAACGACCAGCGCAAGGTCGTGTACGAGCAGCGCAACGACCTGATGGCGGCCGAGGACATCGGCGAGACCATCCGCACGATCCGCGCCGACGTGATCGCGGCCGAGGTCGACCGCTTCGTGCCGCCCGGCAGCCTGCTCGAGCAGTGGGACCTAGACGGCCTGACCGCGACGCTGCAACGCGACTTCGCGCTGGCCGACGACCCGCGCGCCTGGCTGG
>DATIEU010000343.1:0-12196 GCA_035455565.1 Steroidobacteraceae bacterium
CCGTGAAATCTCCACACCTCATGCGCGCGGCCCGCTGGTTGGCGATCGCACTCGCGTTCGCACCGCTCTCGCTGGCCGCTGCCGAATACAACGGCTCGTTTCCACAGCGCGTGCAACTCGATGCGGCGCGCGATCGCGTGCTGGTGAAGTGGCGCGCGACCGCCGAAGCCAAGGCGGGAGCGAGCGCCCCGGGCGACCGGGTGGCGAAGCTCAACTCATCGAGCGGCATGTTCTTGCAGCACCTGCGCGATCTGGGCCCCCGCCTCGAGGTCCTGCGTCTCGAACAATCGGTATCCGCCGCTCAGCTCGAGCGCATCCTCGAGCAGTTGTCACGGCAGCCGCAGGTCGAGTACGCCGTGGCCGATCAGCGCCGCTGGCCTGATCTCGTGCCGAGCGATGCGCTGTTCAATGCCCAGTGGCACCTGCAGTCGATCCAGCCCGCAGCGACGCGTGCCGAGCAGGCGTGGGACACAACTACCGGCAGTGCCGGCACAGTCATCGCCGTGCTCGACACCGGCGTGCGCTTCGATCATCCCGACCTGCAGCGCGCCGAGAACGGCGGAAAACTCCTGCCGGGATTCGACTTCATTGCCGATGGAGACATCGCCAATGACGGCAACGGGCGCGATGGCGATCCGTCGGACCCGGGCGACTGGATCGACTCGAATGACATTCAGCAGCCCGAGTTCAGCAGCTGCGAGCTCACCGACAGCTCGTGGCACGGCACGCGCGTCTCCGGGATCGTCGGCGCACGCACCGACAACGGGATCGGCGTTGCCGGTGAAACGTGGCGCACCTGGATCCTGCCGGTGCGCGTGCTCGGCAAGTGCGGCGGCTTCGACTCCGACATCCTCGCCGCGATGCGCTGGGCGGGCGGATTGAGCGTGGGCGGGACGACCGCCAATCCCTATCCGGCGCAGATCATCAACCTGAGTCTCGGCTCATCCAGTGCCTGCCCGGCGACTTATCGCGATGTGGTCAGTGAGCTGCGCGACCAGGGTGTGCTGGTGGTGGCCTCGGCGGGCAACGACGGCAGCGTGGTGGGTGCTCCGGCGAACTGCCCGGGCGTGCTCGCCGTGGGCGCGATCCGTCACGTTGGCACCAAGGTGGGCTTCAGCAACCTCGGTCCGCAGGTTGCGCTCAGCGCGCCCGGCGGTAACTGCGTCAACGTGAATCCGGGAGAGCCGTGCCTCTTCTCGATCGACACCACGATCGACAGCGGGCAAACATCACCGGCAGGGCCGGCGTACACCGATCAGTTCAATTTCAATGTGGGCACGAGCTTCTCGGCGCCGATCGTCGCCGGGGCCGCGGCGCTCATGCATTCGGTGAATGCACGCCTGGGACCGGAGCTGCTCACCGCGCGCCTCAAGATGTCGACCATGCCGTTTCCGGTGCCGGGCACGCCACCGCCCGGCGGCACCTGTCATGTCCCCACCGGTCCGACAGATGTCCAGATCGCGGAATGTGTGTGCACCACGAGCACCTGCGGCACCGGCATGCTGAACACCGCTGCCGCCGTCACCCAGGCGCTGCGTCCGATCGTCGGCATTTCACTGCCGATGAGCGTGACGCCGGGGCAAACGATATCGCTCGATGGCGCGCTGAGCGCCACAGCCTGCAATCGCACGTTGACCACGTTCGCCTGGAGCGTCGCGCCGGGGAGCCCGATGTCGCCACCGATCACCGGGCCCGATCAGGCACTCGCGACCGTGCAGGCCCCGACCAGTGGCAGCTTCATTCTTCGGCTGACCATCACCGACAGCGCGGGCGCCCAGGACTTCGCTGACGTCACGGTGACGCCGACGAGCGCTTCGACCAACGCCATCGCACCACTCACCGGGAATGCGTGCCCGACAGAGATCACCATCGCGCAAACACCACCGGGCGGCGGCAACAACGGCGGCGGCGGTGGAGGTGGAGGCGGTGGTGGCGCGCTAGCGGTTGAGTTGTTCGCACTGGCGCTGTTCGTGGCGCGACGCCGCGCGCGCGTCAGGGCGGCGTAAAACTGCCGTCTGCGGCGAACAGCAGTTCGCCAGCGCCGAAGGATTGCTCAGTCAGTGCCCGCAGCGCGCGCAGCGCGCCGAGCGCCGGATCGGGACGCGGGCCGCCGGGGCGAACCTGGATCATCGATTCGATGCGCCCGCGCAGGAGCCGGCCGCTGGCATCGAGCTCGGCAACCAGGATCGGCGCCACGCCCTTGCTGCCCTCGACGCTGATGCCGTAGTACGTGGCGAAGTTTCCCAGGCTGTAGGCGATCAATCGCTCGTTGTAGTACTCGAGCGCACGCGCAACGTGCGGCCCGTGACCCAGCACCAGGTCGGCGCCGGCATCGATCACGGCGTGCGCGAACGTGACGACATTGCCGCGCGCTTCGCCGTGATAGGTTTCTTCGGCGAACGGCAGAGTAGCGGCGTCGACGCCCTCGGCACCGCCGTGAAACGACACCAGCACGATGTCGTGACGGCTGGCGAGATCCGCGACCAGCTCTGCGGCGCGCGCATAGTCATTGAGCGCATGGGCGCCGATGTTGGGTGCAAACGCGATCAACGCGACGCGCAGGCCGCCCACTTCCCAGCTGGCGACATCGCCTTCGCGTCCTGAATGGTGGATGCCGACGGACTCGAGCGCTTGCATGCCGGAGCTGCGTCCCTCTTCGCCGAAGTCGTGAGCGTGGTTGTTGGCGAGACTCATGACGTCGAAGCCCGCGGCGGCGAGGTGCTGCGCATAACGGGTGGGCGAGCGGAACAGATGGCAGACACTCGGGTCCTTGCATTCCTTCACGGGCTCCCCACCATCGAGCAGCACGCCTTCCAGGTTGCCGAATGCGATGTCTGCGCTCGTGAGGATCGGTGTGACTTCGGCCAGGAAGCCCACTCCGTCGTCATCCGGCAGGATGTTCTTTGGAAAATCCGTGCCGAGCATGATGTCGCCCACCGCGGCGACGGTGAGCGTGCCGGCGCGGAGCGGGCGAGATTCTTGAGCCGGTAGTGCTGGTTCCACAGCAGGCGTTTCGGGCGCGGGCGGCGAACTCGCGGGCTCGGCGGGCGCGGGCGGCGGTGACGGCGGCGTCGCGCTGCACGCCGCGATCGTGAACATCACGGCGAAGATGACGAGGCGCGACGTCATGACCGGTGACTATTCGCCGACCTTGATGACCAGCGCCTCGATGTCCGCCTGGCGCAGCTTCGCGCGCGTGCGGTTGAGTTCCGCGAGATCGCTGATCGGACCGATGCGCACACGGTGCCAGGTATCGTTGTCCACCGACACACGTTGGATCTTCGACTCGATACCCTGCAGCGCCAGCTGCGCCCGCACGCGGTCGGCGTCGGCGAAGTTGCGATAGGAACCAGCCTGCAGCATGTACGCGCCTGGCTTTTCGATCGGCGCCACGCGCGAGCCGGCGTCCTCGACTTTCTCCCGCTCGGGCACCACCACTTCGAACTTGGGCAGCATCTCGTAGAAGTCGAACTGCCGCCCGGCGTCTTCCGCGGCGTCCTCCTCGGCGGAGGGCGCGCGGGTAGTAGCGTCCGGCTTCGCCACTGGCGGCGCCGTCGGGCGCCGGTCGTAGATGTAAATCGCCGCGGCGATGCCGAGTCCCACCGCCAGGCCCGCCAGAAAGCCTGCACTTCCTGATAACCCCGACCCGGCACGCCGTCCGCGCGTGTTCTTGTAATCGCGTGACATCGTTCGTTACATCGACTCCGGCGCCGAAACGCCCAGGAGCTCGAGCCCGTTACGCACCACCTGCTGAAGGCCCAGCGCCAGCGTCAGGCGTGCATTGAGCAACTCCGCCGGCGTCCCGAGGATCCGGTTGGCCTCGTAGTTCTTGTGAAAGTCGCTCGCCAGGTCGCGCAGGTAGTGAACGATGAGATGCGGCGCGCGGTTCCTGGCAGCGTCCTGCAGCACCTCGGGATAGGCGCTGAGACTCCTGAGCAACGCCGTCTCCTGTGGAGTGGTGAGCAACTGCAGCTGGCCGTGCCCCAGCTTCGCGTCGTAGGTCAGGCCGCGCGCTTCCAGTTCCTTCATCAGGCTCGCCACGCGCGCGTGCGCGTACTGGACATAGAACACCGGGTTGTCCGTCGAGCGTTTCTTGGCGAGCTCCAGGTCGAAATCGAGATGCTGGTCGTTGCTGCGCATGAGGTAGAAGAAGTGCGCGGCGTCGTTGCCGACCTCGTCGCGCAGCTGGCGCAAGGTGACGAACTGTCCCTCGCGCTTGCCCATGGCGAGCTTTTCGTCGCCGCGGTAGAGGCTCACCAGCTGGATCAGCAAAACCTCCAGGCAATCCGCGGGCTGCCCCATCGCCACCAGGCCGGCGCGCACGCGCGCCACGTAGCCGTGATGGTCGGCCCCCAGCACGTCGATCAGCTGCTCGAAGCCGCGCGCCCGCTTGTCGAAGTGGTAGGCGATGTCGGAGGCGAAGTAGGTCTTCACCCCGCTTTCGCGTACCACGACGCGATCCTCGACGTCACCGAAGGCGCTGGCCCGGAACCAGAGCGCGCCGTCCTTTTCGTACACGTGCCCCGCGGCGCGCAGCCGCTCGAGCGCGCCGTCGATGGCTCCGCTCGCGACGAACGAGCGTTCCGAGTACCAGCTCTCGAACTCGACGCCGAATTCGTGCAGGTCGGCGCGAATGTCGGCCAGCATGCGCTGCAACGACAACGTCACGACACGCTCGAACGCCTCTGCGCCAAGGAGCGCCCGGGCGCGCTCGATGAGCGCATCGATAAGCTTGTCCTTGTCGCCCGCCGGTGCATCGGCAGGCAGATCGCTGAAGACCTGGTCGGCCGGACGATGGAGGCGGCGCTGGTCCGTCTTCAGCAACTCTTCCGCGATCGGGCGCAGATAGTCGCCGCGATAGCCGTTGCTTGGAAATGCAAACGTCTCGCCGCAGAGCTCGAGATACCTCAACCAGACGCTGGCGGCGAGGATTTCCACCTGTCGGCCGGCGTCGTTGATGTAGAACTCGCGCGTGACCGCGTAGCCGACGGCGCTCATCAGATTCGCCAGGCTCGCACCGAACGCCGCATGACGGCCGTGACCGACGTGCAATGGACCGGTCGGGTTCGCGGACACGAACTCCACCAGCACCCGCTTGCCGCCGCCCGCTGCCGAGTGGCCGTAAGCCGCGCCCTGATCCAGAATCCTTTGCAGCTCTAAGGTGTAGGCGCCGGGCGCCAGGTGAAAGTTGATGAAACCCGCGCCCGCGACTTCGGCCCGCGCAACGAACGGCGAGGCGGGGAGCGCCGCGAGGATGCTCTGGGCGAGCTCGCGTGGATTGCGCCGCGCACTCCGCGCCAGTTTGAGCGCGATGCTCGAGGCGAAGTCGCCATGTGCAGCGTCGCGCGTGCGTTCGATCTCGATCGGCGGCAGCGGGTCGGGTAGGCTGCCGGCAGGGAGCGTCGCCAGAGCGCGCCGGATCAGTTCGACGATCTGTTCTTTCAAGGTTCGCCGCCAGGAAATCGAGGCGCGCCAGTCTACCTGAACCGCGTCAACTGAACTGCCGGCGGCGCGTTCTGTCGAAGCTCGGGCCTAAACTTCCGGAGATACGCACATGAAAGCCGCCTGGATCCTGGCTGTCCTTCTCGCCCCCATCGCTATCACCGCCCATGAGCCGGGCGAGGAAGCGGGGCATCACTTCGACAACGTCGACAGCAATCACGATGGCGCGATCTCACGCGCCGAAGCCGACGCCCAGCCGCGCCTCGCGAAGAATTTCGACGCGCTCGACACGGACAAGAACGGCAGTCTGTCCCGCGACGAGCTCAAGCAGCACGCGCAGGGCATGCGCGACGAAATGCATGATCGCATGGAGCAGAAGTTCAAGTCCGCGGACGTGAATGGCGATGGCCAGCTGTCGGCCGAGGAAGCCAAGGGAATGCCGCGCATCGCCAATGACTTTGCCGCCATCGACGCCAACCACGACGGGCTGGTGAGCCGCGACGAGTTGCGCGCCCGCGGCAAACAGATGCACATGGAACACAAGGACAAGATGCACGACGACAAGGGTCGCGATCATCCCGAAGACAAGCCGCAATAGCTCGTCCTACATCAGGTCCTGGGGGTCGACGTCGAGCGACCAGTGCAGGCCGCGGCGCGATTTGAGCGCCTCGACTGCGGGAATCCAGCGCGCCAGGAACTTTTGCAGCGCGCTGCGTGAGGCGCTCTGCGCGAGCAGCTGCGCGTGATGACGTCCCGCCCGCCGCGACATCGAGGCGGACAGCGGACCGAACAATTCCACGCCATCCTGATGTGCGACCGCGCGTGCCTGGTCGAGAAAGTCGAGCGCGACGTTCGGATCGCGCGCATCGGCGCGCAGCAGCGCAAGGCGCGAATAGGGCGGCCAATGAGCCTGCGCACGCTCCTCGAGCGCGGCCGGCGCGAAACCGTCGTAGCCACGCTCGAGCAGGCTCTTGAGCAGCGGATGCCCGGGGAATTCCGTCTGTACCAGCACCTCGCCGGGCCGTGACGCACGGCCGGCGCGGCCAGCAACCTGCACGATGGTCTGCGCCAGGCGCTCACTCGCGCGAAAGTCGGCGCTGAAGAGTCCCTGGTCGGCATTCACGATCACGACCAGCGTGACGTCCGGAAAGTCGTGCCCCTTGGCGAGCATCTGCGTGCCGAGCAGGATGCGCGCCGCACCGCTCACGACGCGCCCGAGCAGCGCCTGCATTTCACCGCGCCGACGCACGGCATCGCGATCGATCCGCACCACCTCGATATCGGGAAACTGGTCGCGCAGCAGATCCTCGACGCGTTCCGTTCCCTGGCCCACCGGCTTCACCTCGTGGCCGCACTGCGGACAGGCGAGCGGCATGGGTTCCTGCGCGCCGCAATGATGGCAACGCAACCGCTGCGAGCGCAGGTGCACGGTGAGCCGCGCATCGCAAGCGCGGCAGGGCGCAACCCAGCCGCACCCCGGGCAGAAGAGCGTCGGCGCGTAGCCGCGGCGATTGAGGTAGACCAGCACCTGGCCGCCCGCACCGAGATGACGCTGGATGGCTTCGAGGCTCGGCGTCGCGAGGCCCGACGTGGCGGCGTGATGACGCAGGTCGATGACGCTCACGCGCGGATGTTTGGCCACACCGGGTCGCTCGGGCAGCTCGAGGCGCGTGTAGCGTCCCGCGCGGGCGTTCTCGAGCGACTCGAGCGACGGGGTTGCGGATCCCAGGATGACCGGCACGCCGAGTCGCTGCGCGCGCACGACGGCAAGATCGCGCGCCGAATAACGGAAGCCTTCCTGCTGCTTGTACGAGGGATCGTGCTCCTCGTCGACGATCACGACGCCCGGGCGTGCCAGCGGTGCGAAGACCGCCGAGCGCGTGCCGATAATGATGGCCGCCTCGCCACTATGCGCGCGTCGCCAGGCCGTCAGGCGCTCGCCTTCGCTCAGGCCCGAGTGCAGCACCGCCATCGGAACCGCAAAACGCTCGCTGAAGCGTCCGACGAGCTGCGGCGTGAGCGCGATCTCGGGCACCAGCACCAGTGCCTGCCGGTTTTCGAGCAACAGCGCCTCCACAACCCGCAGGTACACCTCGGTCTTGCCGCTGCCGGTGATGCCGTGGAGGAGCCATGACGCGAACTGTCCGGGCGCCTGCATCAAGACCGCAAGCACGTTCGCCTGCGCGTCCGTGAGCACCGGTCCGGCGCTCGCCGTGACGACCCCCGGTGCAATCGGGGCAGGCTCGACGACCATGCGTTCGACCCAATTCCGCGCGCGGACCTGGCGCAACGCCGCGCGCCAGCCGGGCCCCAGGTTCGCGAGCTCGTCACCCGATGCCGCGCCTTTCTGCAGCCGCTCGATCACCGCCCGCTGGCGCGGGGCGCGACGCCCGAGGGTCGCGAGCGCCTGCTCGCTGCCAGCGGGCGTGAGCTGCCAGCGTTCCTCGAGTGCAATCGCGGGCGCGCCGTTGCGCAGTGCCACCGGCTGTGCGGCTGCCACGACCTCGCCGATTGCGTGGTGATAGTAGTCGGCGGCCCAGCGCAGAAAGCCGAGCAACTCGGCATCGAGTGCCGGCTCGCGATCGAGGATTTCGAGCGCGCGCTTGAGCTTGGCGACGGGCAGCTCCGGGTGTCGAGACACTTCCATGAGCACACCCACCATGCGACGGCGACCGAAGGGAACACGCACCCGCACGCCCGGGCGCAACGCGGCAGGATCGCAACCCTCCGGCGGAAGGAACTCGAAAGCGCGCCGCAATGGCACGTCGAGCGCGACGCGCAGGACGGTTGACACCGCCGCGCTCGGTGCCTTCACGCCAGCCGCCTCTCGCAAGGAGACAAAGGAGCGAGCACTGTCCACAGAAGCTGTGCATAACTCTGTGGAGGAGTTGGGGCGAAAGGGGCTAAGTAAGCGTCCAGCATTGCCTCGTGTTTCTTTGGCGAATTTTTGAGCGGCTGGCGGATCAAGGCGTTAGCACCGCCCCGGCCGAGCGTGCGGGCGGTCACGAAAATGTCATACGCCGCTACCGAAGGTGTGCGTAAGCCAATGATTCGGGTGGCTTTGTCTATCGCGCCGCAGCGTCAACCTTTTGTGGGTCGCGACGTTATAACCGTCAGAACGCGGTGCGTCGATACGTTGGCGCGCGCGTGAATTCGGGTCTCACCGGGAGGATCCTCAAGCGCATGTCCGCCTCTGTTACGCTGCCGGCCGCCGTGGCGATGCTCCTGGCCGAAGAACCCGCTAGCCCCGAGGAGGCTGTCCTGGATCGTTCGCGCGAGCTGGATCGATTCCTCTCGAGCGTCGAGCGACGCGCGTTCAAGATCGCCCAGATCGCCATCCGCGACATCGATGAGGCACTCGATATCGTGCAGGACGCGATGCTGCAACTGGCCCGCCGCTATGCGGCGCGGCCGAGCGAGGAATGGAAGCCTTTGTTCTATCGCATCCTCAACAACCGCATCCGCGATTGCCAACGGCGTCGCGTGGTGCGCTCGCGGTTCATCGCGTGGTGGCCCGCGCGGTTGGCAGACGACGAAGAGGCGGCCGATCCGATCGAGTCCGCTGCGGGCACGGAGATGGCACCCGGCGATCGGGTCCAGGTCGATGAGACCCTGCAGGCGCTCGAGCGGGCGCTTGCGGATCTGCCACGACGCCAGCAGCAGGCGTTCCTGCTGCGCACCCTCGAGGGACTCGATGTCGCCGGCACCGCCGCGGCGATGGGTTGCTCGGAGGGCAGCGTGAAGACACATTATTTTCGCGCCCTGCAGACGTTGCGCGCGCGGTTGGGAGAGTTCTGGTCATGAGCAGCGCAGATCACGAGCCGGGCTCCCTCGAGCGTAGCGCGCAGGAATTGCTGCGAGCGAGCGCCGATGGTCTCGACGGCAACATTCGTTCGCGCCTCACACAGGCGCGCAGTGCTGCGATTGAGGAAGCGCGCAGGGCCCGCACGCCTTTTTCATGGCGCACGCTGGTGCCGGCTGGTGCACTCGCCGCGGCGGCGGTGCTGGCGGTCATGTTGTGGAGCGGCGGCTCACGAGCTCCGGTTCCGGCAACCCCGCACAACTCGTTCGAGGATATCGATCTCCTGGTGACGAGCGAGAGCTTCGAGCTGCTCGAGGACCTGGAATTCTACGAATGGGTGGCGGCCGCCGATTCGGATGGCGCGAGCATCGGCTGATGCGCGTGCGCACCTGGCTGCCGCTCGGACCTTTGTGCGCGACCCTGCTCGCCGGCAGCGGCGCCGCCGCCAGGGCCGAGGAGCCGGTCGCGGTCGACGAGGAGTTTCTGGAGTTCCTCGGCAGCCTCGACAGTGACGACGAAGCGTGGGGCGAATTGCTCGCGGCGGCGCGGGAACGCGACACGATGAAATCGGAAGCCGAGGAGAAGGCGTCGAAGCAGGTGGATCCATGAGTGGCAAAATGCAATCGGTCGTGCTGGCGCTGTGGCTCGCGCTGGCGGCGCCACTGGCGGCTATCGCCGCGGATGCTCCCGCGGCGCGTCCCTGGTCGTCGCTGTCCGCCGAACAACAGCAAGTGCTGGAGCGTTTCCGCGCCGACTGGGACAGCATGCCCGCCGACCGGCAGGAGAAGCTGGCGCGCGGCAGCGAACGTTGGCTCGCGATGACGCCGGAGCAAAAAGCCAGCGCGAAGCAGCGGTTTCAGAACTGGCGGGGCCTGAGCGACGAGCAGCGCGAGCGGATTCGCGAGCGCTGGCAGCAGTTCCAGGAGCTGCCGCCTGAGGACCAGCAACGCATCCGCGATAACTTCCAGCGCTTCCGGGATTTGCCGCCGGAGCGGCGGCAGGAGCTCAGGCGGCGCTACCAGGAGCTCAGTCCCGAGCAGCGCCAACAGCTACGCGAGCGGTTTCGCAATCAGCGGCAGCACCGTCCGCCGCCACCGCCCGGTCGCTAGCAACGAGGGGCGCCGGGTCCGGCTGGTCTCTCAAGACGTCCTTGTAGGCTGCGACGAGAACCCTCCGGTTCTCGCTGTTCCCTTGGACCTGCCGAACGCGACGCCCGGACCGGTTGCGTCGCCGGCTCCTCAGCCGGGCGACGGTGGCTGCATCTTGAGCAGCCCGAGGACTTCGTTGCCTTTCTGCTGCGCCGACTTGACCCTGGCGACTGCTTCTTCGACGTTGCCGGCGGCGGAGGCCTGCGTCGCCGCGGTCCAGTCCTGCTTCATGCTTTCGAGGCCGGACTTCGCGGCATCGAAACTCGCCTGGTCGATGTTCTTCGGGAGCTTGCGGCTCTTCGAGAGCATGTCGACCCGACTCTGGATCGCCTCCACCATCTGCGGGATGTCGCCGCTCAGCGAATTCCATTCGTCCTTCAGGGCGGCGACCGCCTGGTCCTTGGCCGCGGTCGTCGTCGAGGCGAGCTCCGTCACCTTGCCCGGCAGATCGCGCGCCGCCGCGAGTGCGGCCTTGTAATCGCCCTTGGCAAAGGTCGACTTGGCGGACTCGAGTTGGTCGGCGACGGCGCGGTACTGGTCAGGCGCGTACTTCTGCGCATCGGCCGCTATGTTCTGCAACGCCGTGTCGGCTTCGTTGATCGCCGCCTGCGCAGGCTCCCTGTAGTTGGCGCAGGCGCTCGCGAACAGCAAGAGGATCGCAAGCGCTGCGGCGGTGTGTAAGAACTTCCGCTGCATGATCGACTCCTTTCGGTATCAGGGAATGCGCAGCTTCTGACCGACGCGGATCTTGTTGGGATCCTTCAGAATGTCGCGGTTGGCGTCGAAGATCTGCGGATACAGATTCGGGTCCCCGTAGTATTCGAGGGCGATTTTCGAAAGGGTGTCACCCTTCTTGACGATGTAGTACTGCGCATACGGGTTGTCGCCGGCGCTGCCGGCCTGCGGCGGATCCTTGTCTGGCATGTGTGTTCCCTCGCGAGACAGCCGAGGGTTGGAGCCTACTCGCGGCGCTCTGTTCCGCGCGATGTACCTAGGTGCAGGTCAGGACGTCCACGATGCGGCGCAGCGCCGCCTTGGGATCGCTCAGCACTTCGCTGTCCCAGAGCCGCAGCACGCGAAATCCGAGCGATTCGAGCAGGAGCTTGCGCTTGGAGTCGGCGGGGAGCCCGAGCGCGTGCTGGTGGTTGACCAGCTCGATGATGAGGGCGTGCTCGATACAGATGAAATCGACGATGAACGGGCCGACGACGTGCTGGCGGCGGAAGCGGTAGCGCTTCAGCGGTCGCGAGCGGAGCAGCCCGGACAACCGGAGCTCCGCGTTGTGGCGGCGGATGTGGCGTGCCCGGTCGGTGAGCAGTTGCAGTCCCATGGCGCATGCAGGCTAGCGTGCACGCGACACGCACGCCGCTCACAAAACGTTCGGGATGGTCGAGAAAGGGCGGCTGTCAGGGAACGGCAGGCTGCACGTACGCGATGCACTCGACTTCGACGCGCGCGCCTATTGCGAGGCCACTCGCCCCCAGCGCGCTGCGCGCGGGATAGGGCGGCTTGAAGAATTCTCTGTACACCTCGTTGAAGGTGGCCCATTCGCCGATATCCGCGAGGAATACGGTGCACTTCACCACGTCGCTGAGGGATGCACCATTGTCTTCAAGAACTCGTTGAATGTGCTTCAGGGCCTGACGTGCTTCGGGCTTGATACCGCCGCTCACGGGCTTGCCCGTTGCCGGGTCATCGCCGATCTGTCCCGCGAGGAAGATGAAGCCGCCGATGCGCACCGCGTCGGAAAACGGCGGGCCGCGCTTCAAAGACTCGGGCGAGTTGAGAAATTCCGGGCGGACAC
>DATIEU010000344.1:0-2330 GCA_035455565.1 Steroidobacteraceae bacterium
CGGGCACGTCAATCGGCCGGGGAACTACGAGGTGCCGCTCGGCATACCGTTCCGGGAGCTGCTGGCGCTCGCCGGCGGCGTGCGCCACGGGCATCGCTTGAAGGCCGTGATCCCGGGAGGCACGTCGGCCAAGGTGTTGCCGGCGGAGATCATGATGGAGCTCGACATGGATTTCGATAGCCTCGCCAAGGCGGGCTCGATGCTCGGCTCGGGTGCCGTCATCGTGATGGACGAGACCACCTGCATGGTGCAGGCGCTCGGGCGCGTGGCCCACTTCTATTATGAAGAGTCCTGCGGGCAGTGTACCCCGTGCCGCGAGGGCAGTGGCTGGCTCGCGCGCATGGTGCACCGCATCGAGCACGGCCAAGGGCGCGCGCCGGATCTCGACATGCTCGACGATGTCGCGGCCAAGATCGAGGGACGTACCATTTGTGCCTTCGGCGAGGCGACGGCCTGGCCGGTGCGCAGCTTCGTCGCGCACTTCCGCGAGGAGTTCAAACACCACATCGAGCACCGCCGCTGCCTGCCCGGCACCGGACACTACGAGCTGCGCGCTGCCTGGGGCGGACGATGAGCGCGAAGCCGCAGGTCAAGGGCGAACCGCCCGCGCCCGATACGGTGAGCATCGAGGTCAACGGGCGCGCGCTGCAGGCGCGCAAGGGCGAGATGATCATCCAAGTCACGGACGCCGCCGGCATCTATGTCCCCCGTTTCTGCTACCACCACAAGCTTTCGGTCGCCGCCAATTGCCGCATGTGTCTGGTCGAGGTGGAGAAGGCGCCGAAGCCGATGCCGGCATGCGCCACGCCGGTCGCCGAGGGCATGAAGGTCTACACGCGCTCGGCGCTGGCGCGCGACGCGCAGAAGGGGGTGATGGAGTTCCTGCTGATCAATCATCCGCTCGACTGCCCCATCTGTGATCAGGGTGGGGAGTGCCCGCTGCAGGACCTTGCGCTCGGTTATGGCAAGGACGTGTCGCGCTACGCGCTGGGCAAGCGGGTGGTAGAGGACAAGGATATCGGTCCGCTCATCGCCACCGAGTTGACCCGCTGCATCCACTGCACGCGCTGCGTGCGTTTCGGGCAAGAGCTTGCCGGCGTCATGGAGCTCGGCATGATCGGGCGCGGTGAGCATAGCGAGATCCGCACCTTTTTGACGCGCAGCGTCGACTCCGAGCTTTCGGGCAACGTCATCGATTTGTGCCCGGTAGGCGCGCTCACCTCCAAGCCCTTTCGTTTCAAGGCCCGGGCCTGGGAGCTTGAGAGCCACCCATCGGTGTCCCCGCACGACTGCGTGGGATCGAACCTGAACGTTCAGAGCCTGCGCCACGAGGTCAAGCGTGTGCTGCCGCGAGTGAACGAGGCGATAAACGAGTGCTGGTTGTCGGATCGGGACCGCTTCAGTTACGAGGGGCTGAACAGCGCCGAGCGGCTGTGCTCGCCCATGATCCGTCAGGACGGTCGCTGGGAGGAGGTCGACTGGACGACGGCACTCGAGCACGCGGTCGCCGGGTTGACGCGCACCGTCGAGCGGCATGGTGCCGATGCGCTCGGGGCGCTCGCCGCGCCCGGCTCCACGCTTGAGGAATTTTATCTCTTGCAGAAACTCACGCGGGGGCTCGGCTGCGCCAATGTCGATCATCGGCTGCGCCAGCTCGATTTCAGCGATGATGCCGTTCAACCACTGTTCCCGGGGCTCGGCCAACCGATTGAGGCCCTCGAGACGCTGGAGGCGGCGTTGCTCATCGGCTCGAACATCCGCAAAGAGCAACCCCTCCTGGGACAGCGCCTGCGCAAGGCGGCCCGCCGTGGCGCGCAGATCATGGTGCTCAACCCTGTCGATTATGATTTCGCCTTTCCGCTGGCGCAGCGCGTTATCACCGACCCCCGTCGTTTGCCCACGGCGCTGGCCGCGGTCGCGAAGGCGCTGGTGGAGCTCAGGGGGGCGTCGCTGCGCGAGGCGCCGGGGTGGTTTGCGGGGATCGCCCCGGAACCGTGGGCGCGCGAGATGGCGCGCTCGCTCGCGCAGTCGAAGCGCGTCGCGGTCTTGGTCGGCGGGCTCGCTGCCGCTCACCCGCAGTCGGCGATGCTGCGTGTCTTCGCCGACTGCGTGGCGGAGCTCATCGATGCGCCGCTCGCACTGCTTGCCGAGGGGAACAGCGCCGGCGCGTGGCTTGCCGGCTGTGTACCGCATCGCGGTCCGCTCGGGGCTGAGGTCAACGCCGGCCGCCATGCGCGGGCGATGCTCACCGAGCCGCGCAAGGCCTACCTGTTGCTCGGACTCGAGCCCGAGCTGGATTGTCTGGATGGCGCCGCCGCGCGCGCCATGGA
>DATIEU010000345.1:0-13301 GCA_035455565.1 Steroidobacteraceae bacterium
GAGCGGGTATTTCCGCAAGACCGAGTGCTTCTGTTTCGTGCCGCAGCGCTTTGCCAAGGACGAAGGCCGCGACATGACCGTGCGTTTCAGCATCGACCCCAAGCTCCCCGCGGACGTCGATCGCATCACGCTCGCCTATTCCTTCTACGGGCGCTCGCAGCTCTCACGCATCGACCAGTGAACCACCGGCCAGCCTAAACGGGAAACTCACCTCATGGCTCACGCTCACGAAGCCCACGATCCGAACAAGTACTACGTGCCGCATGGCAGTCCCTGGCCGTTCTACGGCTCGGTGACGCTGTTCGTGCTGATGTTCGGCGCCGCCGTGTTCCTCAATGACTGGGCGGGTGCGCTCGGTGCGTGGGTGCTGCTGCCGGGCTTCCTGATGCTGGCACTCCTCTTCTTCTTCTGGTTCGGCACGGTAATCGACGAGAGCGAGCGCGGCATCTTCAACATGCAGGTGGACCGCAGCTTCCGCATGGGAATGATGTGGTTCATCTTCTCCGAGGTGATGTTCTTCGCCGCGTTCTTCGGCGCGCTCTTCTACGCGCGGCAGTACTCGGTGCCGTGGCTGGGCGGCGAGGGCGTCAAGATCTTCACCAACCTGCTGCTGTGGAAGGACTACGCCAACGAGTGGCCCACCAACGGGCCGGCGCGCGTGGGCGGCGCGTTCGAAATCATCCCGGCGCTCGGCGTGCCGGCACTCAATACCGCCATCCTGCTGTCGAGCGGCGTCACCGTGACCATCGCGCACCACGCGCTGCGCGCCGGCAACCGCGCCGTGCTCATTATCTTTCTCGCGGCGACGTTCCTGCTGGGATTCACCTTCGTGGGCCTGCAGGCGATGGAGTACGGCGAGGCGTACCAGCACCTCAATCTCAAGCTCTCGACCGGCGTCTACGGCTCCACGTTCTTCATGCTCACCGGGTTCCACGGCCTGCACGTGACCGTTGGTGCCATCATGCTGACGGTGATCTGGCTGCGCTGTATCAAGGGTCACTTCACGCCGCAGCGCCACTTCGCGTTCGAAGCGGTGGCCTGGTACTGGCACTTCGTCGACGTCGTGTGGCTGGGACTGTTCGTCTTCGTCTACTGGTTGTGAGGCGCGGTCAGGGTGTGGCCGCGTGCGGCGCGATCCAGCCGGCGCGATAGGCCAGCAACAACAACGCAAACAGCGCCACCGAGAGGCTGATCCGCCACGTCAGCGCGCGCAGCATCTGGCGCGAGTCGCCGGTGCCGCGCGCGAGCTGATACAAGGCGCTGCCGAGGCTCACCACGATGGCGATCAGCACCAGGACGATCAGCACTTTGAAGAGCGGCATGCCTGCGCACCGTGAAGCGGCGGATGTGAGTATAAGACCACCCGTTACCTATAGCGTTCGGAAGTGACTTGCGATGGCTCTGCGCATCGGCTTACGGGTATTCGCGCCGCATCCCTTCGTGGCGCTCGCGGCGCTCGCGCTGGTGGCGGTGTTCCTCGTACTCGGCTTCTGGCAACTCGACCGCATGCGTGAAAAGCAGGCCCTGTTCGCCGCCTTCGAGGCGGGTAGCACGCGTCTCGAGCGCCTCTCGGACATCGAGCCGGAACGAGTCGAGCGCTACACCCGCGTGCTGGCGGTCGGGCGTTACGATTCCGCGCATCAATTCCTGCTCGACAACATGACGCATGCGGGTCGTGCCGGCTACCGTGTGCTGACACCCTTCGATCTCACTGACGGCGGCACGGTGCTGGTGGACCGCGGTTGGGTGCCACTGGGTGCGACGCGCGAAACGCTGCCGAAGATCGAGGTTGCGGGAAGCGCGCGCAGCGTCGTCGGACGACTCGACGAACTGCCAGCCGCCGGCGTCGACCTGCCGGTCGCCACTCCGGCGGGCGGTTGGCCGCGCGTCCTGAGCTATCCACACCATGCGCAGCTGCAATCATCACTCGGAAGGGACCTGCCGAAGCGCATCATCCTGCTCGATGCCGCGCAACCGGATGGCTTCGTGCGCACGTGGCAACCAGCTACGTTTCCGCCCGCGCGGCATCTGAGCTATGCGATCACCTGGTTCGCGCTCGCCGCGACGGTCGCGCTGCTCTTCTTCGCGCTCAACATGCGCCGTGCGCCGGGGCCCGCTTGAACGCCGACGCTCGCCAACGACGCCGCCTGGTGCTCGGGTTGCTGGCGCTCCTGTTCCTCGCCCCGGTCGCGATCTCGTTCTATCTCTATTACGGCGGCTGGCGAGCAACCGGCGATGTGAGTCACGGCGACCTGATCGCGCCGGCCCGGCCACTGCCGAATGTGTCGCTCAACGCGCCCGACGGCGGCAGCTCGGCACCGCTGTTCGACGGCAAGTGGTCGCTCATTTACTCGGGCGAAGGCGCTTGCGAGGCGCAGTGCCGGCATGCGCTCTACGTCACGCGCCAGGTGCGGCTCGCTCTCAACCAGAACATGGATCGTGTGCAACGCGTGTTTCTCTATCACGGCGAGTGCTGCGAGGAACCGTACTTCTCCGCAGAGCAGGCGGGCCTGATCGCGCGCAACCTGGACTCCGCAGCGGGCCATGAGCTCGATGCCGTCCTGAAATCATTGGCACCCGCAGGAGAAAGCAACGCCCGCATCTGGATTGCCGATCCGCTCGGCAACCTCGTGTTGAGCTACCCCGCCGATACCGACCCGCGCGGCATGATTGCGGATCTGAAGAAGCTCCTGAAGCTGTCGCATATCGGTTGAACCTGATGAGCGCGGTCACCTCGTTTCGTGCGCTCACGTTGGCCGCGCTAATCCTGTGCGCGATCGTGGTCGTGCTCGGCGCATTCGTGCGCCTGACCGATGCCGGCCTCGGATGTCCCGACTGGCCGACGTGCTACGGCCACGTGACTCCGGGCAGCGCGCTCGAGAATCGCGATGCGATCGATGCGGCTTTCCCCGGTCGGCCGTTTCACTACGGCAAGGCGCTGCGTGAGATGACGCATCGCTACGCAGCGAGCACGCTCGGGCTGATTGTCGTGCTGATGACGGCGCTCGCCTGGCTGCATCGACGCGACCGCGTGCTGCCCGTCGGTCTCACCACGCTCCTGCTGATCACCGTCGTCGCGCAGGGCATCCTCGGGATGCTCACGGTGACCTGGCTCCTCAAGCCCCTGATCGTGACGTTACATCTCCTCGGCGGCATGACCACGCTCGCACTGCTGTGGTGGCTGTGGTTGCGTCCGGAGAATCGCCCGCCCGACGCGCGGGAGCGTTCCTTGCGACCGCTGGCAACGGCCGGGCTGCTCGTTTTGGCGTTACAGATCGCGCTCGGCGGCTGGACCAGCAGCAACTACGCGGCAGTCGCGTGCCCGGACTTTCCCACCTGCCAGGGTTCGTGGTGGCCCGAGGCGCAATTCGACCAGGCCTTCGTCCTCTGGCGCGGGCTCGGCATCGAGTACGAGGGCGGCATTCTCGATCGTCCGGCGCGCGTCGCGGTGCACTTCACGCACCGCCTCGGCGCGCTCGTAACTATGCTTGTGCTTGGGACGCTCGCGCTCATGACCTTGCGCCGTGCGCAAAGCCGGAAGCTCCGGATCGCCGCGATCGCGGTCCTCGCGGCACTCGCCCTGCAGCTCGCGATCGGCATCACGACCGTCGTGCGGGGCTTTCCGCTGGCATGGGCCACGGCGCACAATGCCGGGGCCGCGTTCCTCCTGTTGAGTGTCGTCGCGGTGATGCGTTTCCTTTGGCCGAGCCATGCACAGCCCCGCGAACAGTGACTCAACCACAGCTGCTGCGCCTGCTCGCCCACGAGTGCGCGACTACTGGGAGCTCACCAAGCCAAAAGTCGTCGCGCTGATTGTTTTCACCGCGATCGTCGGCATGCTGCTCGCGACGCCCGACTTGCCACCACGGCATGTACTCCTGTTCGCGACCCTGGGCATCTGGCTGGCCGCGGCGTCCGCGGCGGCCATCAATCACGTGCTCGATCGGCGCATCGATGCGGAAATGGTGCGCACGCGCCGCCGCCCCATCCCCAGCGGCCACGTGAGCGAGGTCGCGGCGCTGCTGTTCGCTTTCGCGCTCGGACTGGCTGCCATGCTGATCCTGGCGTTGCTCGTCAATCCGCTCACGGCGCTGCTCACCTTCGCCTCGCTCATCGGCTACTCGGTGATCTACACGATGTGGCTGAAGCGGGCGACGCCGCAGAACATCGTGATCGGTGGCGCCGCGGGCGCTGCGCCGCCCGTGCTCGGATGGGCCGCGGTCACGAACAGCGTCGATGCCAACGCGCTGCTGCTGTTCCTGATCATCTTCACCTGGACGCCACCGCACTTCTGGGCGCTCGCGATCGCGCGACGCGATGACTACGCCAAAGCCGGCATCCCGATGCTGCCAGTCACGCACGGCATCGAGTTCACCCGCCTGCACATCCTGCTGTACACCATCCTGCTGGTGATCGTGACGCTCCTGCCCTGGCTCACCGGCATGAGCGGCCTCATCTATCTCGCCGGCGTCCTGATACTGGACGTCATTTTTCTGCGCTATGCCTGGGCACTGCGCAAGGGCGGGCGCGTCGAGCTGCCGATGCGCACGTTCCGGTATTCGGTGAACTACCTCATGCTGCTGTTCGCATTACTGCTGGTGGATCACTACGTTCCGCGCCTGAGCTAGGCGATCTCTCCCGCACCTGTGACCGAGTAGACAGTCCGACCGCCCGGCTTCATCTAGCGTTCAGCCGCTCCCATTAGGCTGGCTCGCATATGAAGCACATCGGTTTTGCGCTAGGCATCGGGATGTTGTCGCTTGGACTCCTGGGTGGCTGCGCCACTTTGTCCGAGGGCGAGTGCCGCAACAGCGACTGGTACGACATCGGATTTCGTGACGGTCGCACGGGCGAGCCGCAGGATCGTCTCAGCCGCCACGCGGGAGCCTGCGCCGATCACGGCATCGCGCCGGATCGCGAACGCTACCTGCAGGGTCACGACGCGGGACTCGAGCTCTACTGCACGCAGCACAACGGCCTGGTCGCCGGCGAGTCGGGCGCGACGTACCAGGGCGTTTGCCGGCTGGGTGAAGAGGATGCATTCCTCTCGGGTTACCAGGTCGGCCACGCGCTCTACCGCGTGCGCAGCCGCCTGAGCTCGATCGACAGCGAGATCCAGGGACTCGATAAGTCGATCGCCGCCGAAGAGACTGAGAAGAAGGAGCTCGCCAACCTCATCTATCGCCGCATCCAGCTCGAGGGCGAGCGCGGCGCGGCCCGTGAAGAGTTGCGCCAGCTCGAGGTCGAGGCCGACGCCATCTGACCGCTTTTTCAGCGGACTTCCTACAAGCCGATAGCCGTCGTTCCGCCGCTGGGGCGTGAATGGCCCGCGCCTGCCGCCTTGGCACGATGTTCGCAGTGCGTTGTGTGGTGCAGAACGGAGATTGGCCGGTGCAAGCACAGCGCGAACCGCAGCCCCAAGGCCCCTGGGAGGGGCCGCTCTTCATCGTGGGCATGCCGCGCTCGGGAACGAAACTGCTGCGCGGGTTGCTCACTCAGCATCCGCGCATCCGCATCGCGGCCTTCGAAACCGAGTTCATGCCGTTCGTGGTGCGCTGGGTGGGCACGCACGGCCGGCCTGAGGATGAGCGCTCGTTCGCGAGGCTGCACGCCGCGCTGAGCCGCGCACCCTACTTCGTCTACCGCAACGCGCGGCTTGGTCCGTTCTCGGTGAATGAATGGCGGACCTGGTGCGCCGGACGATTCGATGCCGCCGGTCTGTTCGAAGGCCTGATGCGCTATGAGCTGCGCACGGCCGTTGGCAGCGGCGTGATCTGGGGCGACAAGTCCCCAGGCTACATCACGCAGCTCGAGCTGCTCCGCCAGCACTTTCCGCACTCGCGTGTGGTGCACCTGGTGCGGGACGTGCGTGACTATTGCGTCTCGATCCGCAAGGCCTGGAACAAGGACGTGCGGCGGGCCGCACATCGTTGGGGCGAGGATGTGCTGCGCGCCCACCGGCATTGCGCGGCCGAGCCCCAACGTTGCATCGAAGTCCGATACGAAGACCTGCTCGCCTCGCCGGCCGAGGCGCTCGAGCGAGTGTGCGGATTCCTGGGTATCCCCTTCGCCGCCGCGCTCACGCAGCTCGAACGCCCGGTGGAGAACATCGGCGACGCGCGCGGCACGACCGAAATCTTGCGCGGGAACAGCAACAAGTACCGGACTGCATTCTCGCGGCGCGAGCTCGAGTCGATCGAGTCGCTCGGCTGGACGGCGATGCACGCCCTCGGCTACCAGCCCGAGGTCGCGCGTGCGCAGTCCCGGCTTGGCCGATTCTCGCTCGGCTGGCGGCGCGCGAAGGATGGCTTGCATCTCCTCACGGCGGGCGCCGCGAAAGCGAAGCTCCTCGATACCGTGCGCTTTCACTTGCAGCATCAACGCGTCTCGAAGCCCTAGGCCGGGCTGCCGTTCCGTGTAACGGCTGACCCGCCAGCGGAATTTTTTACACTATTCCTGCGACTCGGCGCCCGCCGCGACGAACGCCAGTTCGCCCATCGAGACCGAGGCGAAGTTGAACTTCTTCGCTGCTGCCGCCATGCGCGTGAGCGCCGCCGCGATCGGCATGACCGGCTTGCTGTCGCCCTTCTTCACCTTGTGGAAGCGCACGGGGTTGATGCGCGCGACGACGTAGCTGCGCAGGTAGGGGGACTTGAAGCCGCGCTTCTGCAGCTCCGCGACGATGCGCTTGACCGTGGCATCGATCTCGCTGATGCGCGCCGCATAGCCTTCGCGCTCGCGCAGGCTCGCCGCGAGCGGCCGCTCGCTGAACCGATCGACCTTCTTGAGCAACGGGCTGTAGGCCCCGCCACCGAAGCGCAGGTTTTTTTCGTACACCAGCCCGAGCGTGATGAGCTCGGGCGCCTCGAACTCCGCCGAGAACTTCGACTCTTTCGCCTGCCCGTCGCGCTTGGCGAGGCTGCGCGCCATGCGCACGACTTCCAGGCTTCGATCCTTGAGGTTGTGCGCTTTCTCGGTGTTCAGCGCGAGGATGCGGTAGGCGAGCGCTTCATCCGGCGAAATGAGCGCCGTGATTTGGCGCAAGCCCAGGTACTTGGCGGCGGCGAGACGATGCCGGCCGTTTGGTGTCCAGAGCAGCCCATCCTCGCCGCGCACCACGATCAGCGGGTCGAGAAACACACCCGTCTCCTCGATGCGATCGGCGAGGCGGCGTGCATGCGTGGGCGATAGATCGCGCTGAAAGGGCGTCGGCTGCACGGCAGCGAGCGGTAGCGCGGCCAGCAGCAACGAGCGTCCGCTCAAAGGCTCGCGATAGGCGCCGATCGGCGCGCCGCCGACCTCCTGTGCCAGCGTCCTGAGCGCGGCGATTTCGGGTTGGTCGAGGCCGAGCACGATGTCGGCCGCATCGAGACCGCGCGCTTCCTTGCCCGGCGCGAGACGGCCGCGCGAGCGTTTCTTCGCCGATCGCGAAGCCGTTTTTCTGGCGGATGATCTGGCCCGAGCCATGTGAGCAGTGCCGGTCGTGGAACCCTACGCGCGCGGCGGGCGTTCCAGTCGAAAGCGCCCGAATTCGCTCCAGCTGCCGTCCTTGCGGCGGATCTCGTCGATGACTTCCATCGAATTGGCACCGATCAAGCGATAGGTGGAGCGGCCGCGCGGCGCGGTGCCGTCGCCCCATTCGGCGATCAACGCGGTCGCCTCGAGCGCCCCGTCGAGCAAATGCATGGCACCTTGCGAGTCGAACCAGCGTCCGTTCATCCGGCCGGCCGCGCCGGGCCAATACATCGCGAGACCCTCGAAGCGTTGTCGAGCCGGCTCATTGCCGATCTCGTTCAGGAGCGTCAGGCGCACGAAGCGCCCGCCGAGCGCGCGTTCCCACTGGAGCGTGAGCCGGGCCGGCACGCCGCTGGTGGTTCCCGTACCGTGCCATTCACCGAGCCACTGCTCCAGGGGCTGGGAAGGCGTTGGTTCCTGCGCGCACAGGGCATTGGCGAAAGCCAGCAGGCTGGCTGCGCAGGCGGCGCCGAGTGCATTGAATTTCATGATGACTCCCGGGTGAGTGCCCGATGATAGAGGATCCAGGTGTGCGGGGACGAACTGGCACAGGGGCAAACTTTTGGGAGTAGTCTCTATCGAAGCTCCGGTGCAGTCTGATGCCGCCCAGGGAGGTGCGTCATGTCGATCGCAAAACTGCTTGCTCTGCTCACCGCGTTGCTCGCCTGCTTCGTGCTGCCGGATTCAGCGGCACTCGCCGCAGGTGGCGGTTCCATGGACCTGCCGCAGACGCCTCGTGAGACGCGCACGCCCGAAGACGAGGCGCGCCAGGCCTACAACGCCGGCGTGAAGCAGATCGAGAAGGCGAAGGGGTACGAGCAGGACGCGGCCAACGCGACTGACACCGGCAAGCGCGAACGCGCGCTCAAGAAAGCCCAGGGGTCGTACGAGAAGGCGGCGCGTCAGTTCGAGATGGCGGTCTCCAAGGTTCCGGAGCTCCATGAAGCCTGGAATTACCTCGGCTTCGCGCGCCGGCATCTCGGCCGCTACGACGCGGCGCTCGAATCCTACGACCGCGCCCTCAAGCTCAAGCCCGGATATGCCGATGCGCTCGAATATCGGGGCGAGGCGTATCTGGGGCTCGATCGCCTCGATGATGCGCGCAAGGCTTACATGGACCTGTTCGCAAGCTCGCGCCAGCATGCCGATGAATTGCTCGGCGCCATGCAGAAGTACGTGGAAGCGCGCCGCAAAGAACCGAACGGCCTGACGGCGCAGCAACTCGACGAGTTTGCGCGCTGGGTGGACGAACGCGCGGGTATCGCCCAGCAAACAGCATCGCTCGATACCGGCAGTCAGGCGAGCTGGCGCTGACGACTCGTCGATGCGCGCCGCGAGCGCTCTGCGGCTGACGCTCGCGTTACTCTCGTTGGCGTTGTGCGCGTGGGCCACACGCGCTGCCGAACCCGCTGCCGTGGAAGCGGGTTACCAGTGGCGCTTGCCGCGAGGTTTTCCGCCGCCTGCGGTCCCCGCGGACAACCCGATGACCGAAGACAAGGTCGCCCTGGGGCGACTCCTCTTCTATGAGCCGCGGCTTTCGATCGGCGGCCGGCACGCCTGCGCCACCTGTCACACGCAGTCGCTCGCGTTCACGGATGGCAAGGCGCGTGCGGTCGGAGCCACTGGCGAGCTCCATGCGCGCAGCGCCATGAGCCTCGCCAACGTCGCCTACAACCCGGTGTACACGTGGACGGACGCGGGCTTCATGTCGCTCGAAGCCCAGGCGCTGCAGCCGCTCCTCAACCGGCACCCCATCGAGATGGGCCTCGCGGGTCGCGAGTCAGTGGTGCTCGCGGAGCTCGCGTCCGATGCGCGCTACCGCGACGCGTTTGCGCGCGCCTTCCCCAAAGACCCCGCACCCGTGACGCTCGTCAACCTCGCGCGTGCGCTGGCAAGTTTCGAACGCACACTGCTGTCGGGCCGTTCCGCCTTCGACCGTTACGTATTCGATGACGAGCGCAATGCGTTCGATGCCGCGGCCCGGCGCGGCATGGCGCTTTTCTATTCAGCGCGGATCGGCTGCGCGGAGTGTCATTCCGGAATCAACTTTTCAGGCCCCATCGCACACGCCGGCGCAGGGCGCGTCGAACCTGCCTTCGTGGACACGGGAGACGGCCGCTTTCGCGTGCCGACGCTGCGCAACGTGGCCGTGACGTCGCCGTACATGCACGACGGCGCGGTTCGCACCCTCGTTGAGGTAATCGATAACTACGCGCGTACCGGTCGCGGACACCCACGGAACGAAGCAGCACTGGCCACGCCCGTCGATGCACGCTTGCGCCCGTTTGCGCTCGGCCCCGTCGAAAGAGAGGACCTGCTGGCCTTTCTGCAGAGCCTGACGGACGCCGAGTTCCTCGGCGATCCGCGCTTCGGCACACCGTAGCTCAAATCCTGAAGTAGATGCGGCGCCGGTCGAGCAACCAGGCGATCAGCCACCAGAGCATTGTGAAAACGAGCGCCCAGGCGAGCGAGGCCGCGGGTGGCCCGAACAGCGGCGCCAACCAGCTCGCAAACATGCGCTCGTACAGCGGCCCCCACCCGCCGCACGCGATGAGCACGTACACCAAGGCTGCCGAGCCCGCATAGATCACGATAGCGTTGACACCGAGACTGCGGCCGAGGGCTGGCCACCCGTGCCGATCGATCAATTCATACAGCCCACCGAGCGCGAGGCACGCCCAACCAGCCGTCCATAACACGTACGAGGACGTCCACAGGTTCTTGTTGAACGGCAACACGGTCGACCACAGGAGTCCGGCCAACAAGGCGCCCACGCCCAGCCCGAGGAGCTTGCGCAGCTCGCCTGACCTGAGCCAGTCGCCCGCTCTCACGCCGATGAGAGTCGTCGCAATCGCCGGCAGCGTGCTCAGGAGTCCCTCGGGATCGTGGGCGCGGCCGGTTGCGGCATCGAATTGGTACGCATGCGACCCGAGCACTTGTGTGTCGATGCGGCTCGCCAGATTGATCCACGGCTCGAGCGTGCCGCCCGTCAGCATCAGCAGCCAGTAACCCACCAGCACCGCCACCGCGATCATCCACTGCGTCCGCGGGCGCACATGAATCGCGAGCCAGCCGGCCGCGAGCACGCACAGGCCGATGCGCTGAAGCACTCCCATCGGGCGAAAGTGCTCCGCGGCGAGCGCCCACCAGGCGAGCGCGTGCAGCGCGAGCCCGAGCGCGATGATCCGCAGCGCGCGCCACGCGAACGCACCGGCAACCTCACGCCTGCCCGCGCCTGACGCCAGACGTGCGTTGCTGCTGAGTGCGAGCGAGACGCCGACCACGAACAGGAAGAAGGGAAAGATGAGGTCCGTCGGCGTGCAGCCATGCCAGCTGGCGTGCCGCATAGGCGCGTACACGTGGCTCCAGTCGCCCGGGTTGTTGACGACCAGCATCGCCGCAACGGTAAGCCCGCGCAGCGCATCGACTGAAGCCAGGCGCTGCCGCGGCGGCAAACCAAGCGACACTGTCATTTGGTGCAATAATGGTGGACATGGCCGACGACAAGCAATCACACCGCCGCGCGACCGTGCCCGTCTATCCGCGCATGTTTGCCATTGTCACGGCCGCTCTGCTCGCCTTCCTGCTGTACCTGATCCTCAAGCCCTTCCTGGCCGTGCTCGCCTGGTCGGTGCTGATCGCATTTCTTCTGCATCCTGCCTACCAACGCCTGAGCCGCCGGATCGGCGGCCGCAAGGGACTCGCCGCGATCGTGCTCACGTTCGCGACCTTCTTCATTTTCATCGGCCCGCTCACCGGGGTGGGCGTCGCCTTCGCGCGCCAGGCGGCGACGCTGGTCGAACACCTGCAATCGAGCTACGGCGAGCTGAAGTTCACCGGACTCGCCTCGATCGAGAATATCCCCGTCCTGGGCAGGGCGGTGCGCTGGATCGTGGAAGTCTCGCCGTTCACGCGCGAACAACTCGGCGAAGGCGCGGTGTCGGCGGCGCGCCTGGTGCTCGGACATGTCGGGAGCTGGGGCGGCACACTCTTCATGGGCGCGATGGGTACGCTCGTCGGATTCCTGCTGATGCTGTTCCTGCTGTTCTTCTTCCTGCGCGACGGCGCAAGCATGTCGGCACGGCTCAAGAACCTCATCCCGATGCCGAAGGCGCGCAAGCAGGAACTCTTCGATTATCTGGGCGCCGTTACGCGCGCGGTGGTGTTTGGCACGCTCCTCACTGCGCTCCTGCAAGGCACGCTCGTGGGCATCGGGTTCACGATTGTGGACTTGCCTTCGCCGGTAGTGTTCGGCGTGATCGCCGCAGTGCTCTCGTTGCTGCCGATCGGCGGTACCGCGCTGGTCTGGGGACCCGCCACGGTCATTCTCGCCGTACAGGGCCGCTATGGCGCGGCATTGTTCACCCTGCTGTGGGGCGCCCTGCTGGTCGGCCTCGTTGACAATTTCCTGAAGCCGCTGCTGATTTCGGGCCGCGCGGAAGTTCCGACGCTCGCCGCGTTGCTCGGTGTGCTCGGCGGGCTGGCAGCATTCGGTCCGATCGGCATGTTCCTGGGGCCCGTGATTCTGGCACTCGCGATCGCGCTTGTGCGCTGGGCCGAGGAGAATCGGCCCGCCGCGACCTGACCGGTCCGGCGCCGGTCCGCGCCGCGGGCCGGGGGCGACCCTTTGATAGAATCTCCGGCTTGGACGTCTCCTTCATCCTCGACAAGTTGAACGATGCGCAGCGTGCGGCGGTGACCGCGCCGCTCGGGCCCACGCTCGTGCTCGCCGGCGCGGGCAGCGGCAAGACACGCGTGCTCACGCATCGCGTCGCGTGGCTGATTCGGGTCGAAAGCGCTTCGCCCCACAGCATCCTCGCGGTGACCTTCACCAACAAGGCGGCGGGCGAAATGCGCGGGCGTATTGAAACGCTGCTCGGCATCCCGGGCGCCTCGCTCTGGATCGGCACGTTTCACGGTCTCGCGCACCGGCTGCTGCGCATTCACTGGCGCGAGGCGGGCTTGCCGCAGACCTTCCAGATCCTCGACGCCGAGGACCAGTTGCGCATGGTGCGCAAGGTGTTGAAGGCGCTCGATCTCGATGAGACGCGCTGGGTGCCCCGCGAGGTCAGCTACTTCATCAACAACCAGAAAGACGATGGCTTGCGCCCCAGGCACGTGAAGGACAACGGCGATCCCACACGCCGCGAGTATGTGCGTATTTACCAGGCCTACCAGGACGCGTGCGAACGGGCCGGGGTGGTCGATTTCGCGGAGCTGCTGCTGCGCGCCTACGAACTGTGGCGCGACCACCCGCCACTCCTCAGTCACTACCGCGCGCGTTTCCGGCACGTGCTGGTCGATGAGTTCCAGGACACCAACCTGATCCAGTACCAATGGCTCAAGCTCCTCACGGGGAGCGACGGCATGCCATTCGTGGTGGGCGACGACGACCAGTCGATCTACGGCTGGCGTGGCGCACGCATCGAGAACCTGCAGCAGTTCCAGCGTGACTTTCCCGCGACCACGCTTCACCGTCTCGAGCAGAACTACCGCTCGACCGGCACCATCCTGCAGGCCGCCAATGCGCTGATCGCCAACAACTCCTCGCGCCTCGGCAAAAACCTCTGGACCAGCGGCGAGCAGGGCGAGCCCGTGAAGCTCTACGCGGCCTTCAACGAGCGCGACGAGGCTGACTTCGTCGTCAACCGCATCCGCCAATGGGTGAAGCGCGGCGGCGCGCGGCGCGAGATCGCGATCCTGTATCGTTCGAACGCGCAGTCACGCGTGTTCGAAGAGGCGTTTCTCAACGCCGCGATTCCCTACCGCGTCTATGGCGGACTGCG
>DATIEU010000346.1:0-4679 GCA_035455565.1 Steroidobacteraceae bacterium
CGCGCCGCCGTTGATCACCCCGCCGCCCGCATAGATGAGTGGCCGCTTCGACTCGCCAAGCATGTTGAAGAACTCGGCGCACCCGGATTCGGACAGCGCGTTGCCGGTGAGCCGGTTCATGCGCTGGCGAAACCCCGGCACAGGCAGCCGACCCGAGCCCTTGAAGACGCCTTTCCAGTTCTGCACGTCCTTCGGCACATCGAGCACCACGGGACCCGGTCGTCCGGTGCGCGCGATCTCGAATGCGGTGCGCACCGTGGCTTCCAGCCGGCTGGGATCGGTGATCAGGAAGACGTGCTTCGCGACCGCGCCCATGATGCTCGGCACGGGCGCTTCCTGGAACGCATCGGTGCCGATCGCCGCGGTTGGCACCTGGCCACAGATCACGACCATCGGCACGGAGTCGGCCATGGAATCGCGCACTGGCGTCACGGTGTTGGTGGCGCCCGGGCCGGAGGTGACCATGCACACACCGACCTTGCCGCTCGCGCGCGCATAGCCCGCCGCCATGAAGCCCGCGCCCTGCTCGTTGGCCGGCACGATCAGCGGAATGCCGCCCGCAGCACGGCCCGGATGTTCCTGGTTGTAGACGAACACCGCGTCGTAGGTGGGAAGGATGGCACCACCCGAGTAGCCGAAGATGGCATCCACGCCCTCGTCGGCGAGCACCTGGATGATCATCTCCGCGCCCGCGAGCGTTCGGCCAGCAAGCGGATGCGCGCTGAGCCCGTGTACCTGGTGCTGTTCTTTCACGGTGAATATCGGCCGAGGCTGAAAATGCCTGTGTTTGAGACAGACTAGCAGCAATTGGAGTGCGGGCAAGTTTTGCTATGCTCGTCGCGACTCGGCGTGCGCGCACCACCGCTGCCGGTCAGTCGGACACTCACGATTACATGCGCCACATCATCGCCATCCTGCTGCAGAACGAAGCCGGCGCGCTCTCGCGCGTCGCCGGGCTCTTCTCGAGCCGGGGCTACAACATCGAATCGCTCAACGTCGCGCCGACCGAGGACCCAGCGGTGTCGCGTCTGACCCTGGTGACCAAGGGGTCGGAAGGCGTGATCCACCAGATCGCTAGCCAGCTGCTCAAGCTGGTCGACGTGGTGAACGTCGAGGACATGACGCGCGGCGAGCACGTCGAACGCGAGCTCCTGATTCTCAAGTTGCGCGTGGCAGGCGCGCAGCAAGCGGGGCTGCGGGAGATGGTGGCGCAAGCCGGCGGCAAAGTGCTCGCGGAGACCGCGGACTGTCACATCGTCGAGCTCACGCACAGCGAAGCGCAGGTGAGCGCCTTCATCGCATCGGCCGCGCGCGGCGGCGAGATCATCGAAGTCGTGCGTAGCGGCGCGCTCGGTGTGACGCGCGGCGCGCAATCCCTGCAGGCGGCGGCGCTCGAGCGCTAGAAGCTCTGCTTGGTCTCGACGATGAACTGCACCGAATCGATGTCGGGAGTGCGGTCGAGCGGGAATGCCACGTCGAAATGCAGCACGCTGCCGAACGCTCCGCGCGCGTTGCCCAGTCTCAACCCGATGCCGACGTCCTTGAGCCAGCCACGGCTTTCCTCACCGACGGCGCCGCGTCCCCAGGTCCGCCCGACATCGACGAACATCGCGCCGCCGACATAGAAGAGTCGCCATGGGAACCATTCGGTGTAGACCCGTTGCTCGAGCGTGAGCAGCGCGCGGCTCGTGCCGGTCTGGTAACGCAGCGGGTAACCCCGTAATCCGCTGTCGCCGCCCAGCTGGATCTGCTCTTCCGGATCGAGCGCCTCGCTCGCCTCGCCGCTCACCAACGCGAAGAACGTGGCCCGCGGATGCCAGCGCCAGTAGTAGCGCGCGTTGGCGCTGGCCAGTCCATCGGCAATATCGCCGGACTCCAGGCGTCCGCTGAGGGCGGTATCGAGGAACATCAGGTGTCGCTCGTTGAACGGCAGGGCGGTGCGCGCCCCGGCAGTAGCGATCACCGCGTCGCGATCGGAGCCCAGCGACTCGGACGCGTAGCCGAGCGTGAAGCCCACCGACGTGCCGAAGTACAGGTCTTCGAGCCGCCCGATCTGGTCGAGATTCTGCGTGGTCCGGTACTTGTCCTCTATCAACGAGAGACCCACCCACGGATATGCCAGCCTGCGATCGGGTGGCAGATCGGCAGGCGGTGCCCGCCCGGGTTCGATCGCGAACTCGTTGTCGTCGTAGCGGAAGCCGGCGAGCCAGCGCTGCGTCCACCCGTTGACCAGTCCCGCTGACACGCCGCCACGAATCTCGGCGAAGGATTCCTCGTGGCGGAACTCGTCGACGATCTCGCCCAGGTCGTACCGCGGATCGACACGCGAGAAATCGAAGAGCGTACCGCCCGCGCTCCAGCGGCTGTCGAGCGAGTAGAAGGGGCGGTCGAGATTGATGAGGCGCAACCGCCCGTCATCGTTGATCGAGTAGGCGAGCTCCGAGCGCCAGCGGCTCCACAGCACGTTCGGATCGCGATACTGCAGAAGCACTGCGGTGCGCTCGACGTCCTTGCTCCACTCGACCTTCACGCTCTTGCCGTAGCCCAGCAGGTTTTCCTCTTCGACTTCAATGCTCGTCGCGTTCTCGCCACCCTTGCGCTCGTATGAGAAGCCCGGCTGCAGCGTCCACACGTCGCGGGTCTGCACCAACAGGTCGACCTTCTGCCCGTCGTACGCGATCGCGTGAATGGTGGCGTCCTGGATGAAGTCGAGACGGCGCAGCACCCGCTCTGTTTCCTCGACGAGCCGCGCGGAGTAGCGATCGCCGGTCGTGAACAGGAGTTGCGCGCGGATTGCCGATTCGCGCGTCTTGATGTGCAAACGGTTGGCGAGGCGGTAGAGCGACTTGTCTTCGCGCGGGTCGAGCTCGTTGAAAATGTCGCCGATGTTGAAATAGATCTCGCCGATGACTGCCTGCCGCTCCTCAAGCTCAGCGTCACTCGGGACTTGGGGCCGCGCCGATTCGGGTGGAGGCGTTGGTTCTTCCGTGCACGCCACGCGGGATTCGGAAAAGAGCACCGCCCCGCACATCAGTGCGGCCCAGATGACTCGCCGCTCGCTGTACTCCCGGGCGTATCGCGTCATGCGTCCGATCAGATCACCACTCCATGTGTAAGGGTATCGTTGTCAGTCCGACTGGTTGCGGCGGGTGAAGATTCCGTGGAATACGTCGCGTTTTGCCGATGATGCGTGGCGCGGCCGGCTCCTTGCGCACCGCAACTCAGGGCAACAGGATGGTGGAGCCGGTGGTGCGCCGACTCTCGAGATCGCGGTGCGCCGTCGCAGCGTCGCGCAGGGGATAGCTCTGCCCGATGTGGAGCTTGACGGCGCCGCTTTTCACGACGGCGAAGAGATCGCGGGCCGCGCGCTCGAGCGCCTTGCGCGTCGCGGTGTAGTGAAACAGGGTGGGACGCGTCAGGAAGAGCGAGCCGCGCCGAGTCAGCTCAAGCGGCGCGATTGCCGGTACCGGACCGGATGCGTTGCCATAGCTCACCATCAGTCCCAGCGGCTTGAGAGAATCGAGCGACGCGAAGAACGTGTCCTTACCCACACCGTCATAGACCACGTCGACACCGGCGCCGCGCGTCAGCTTGCGCACGGCGGCGGCCAGATCCACATCGCGTCCGACGATCACCTGCCGGCAGCCGTTACGCCGCGCAATCTTCGCCTTCTCTTCACTGCCGACGACCCCGATCACGTGCGCGCCGAGGTGGCGCGCCCACTGGCACGCGAGCAGGCCGACACCGCCGGCCGCGGCATGGATCAGCACTGCGTCGCCACGCTTCACCCGGCGGATCTGCCGCAGCAGATATTGCGCGGTGAGTCCCTTGAGCATCATCGCGGCCGCCTGGTTGTCGGAGACGCCGCGCGGGATCCGCACCAGGCGATCCGCCGGCACGTTGCGGTACTGCGCATACGACCCGGGCGTAGCCAACGTGTAGGCAACGCGCTCGCCGATCTTGAGCCCGCGAGTCTTCCGGCCGAGCTGCTCGACCACGCCCGCTGCTTCGCGCCCGAGTCCGGACGGCAACGTCGTGGGATAGAGTCCGGTGCGATCGTAGACGTCGATGAAGTTGACGCCGATCGCCGTGTGCCGCACGCGCGCCTCGCCGGGACCGGCAGGGCCCGGGTCGTACTCCTCCCAGCGCAGGACTTCGGGTCCGCCATGCTCGTGAACGCGAATCGCCTCAGGCATGGCGTGTCCGCCGCTTACGGCCAAAGACCCAGGATCAGGCCGAACGCCGCGAACTGCAGGATGTGATAGCCACCGTCGATCGCGAGCACTGCGAAGCTGCGATTCGCGAAGAGATAGTTGACGCCAAAGCTTGCGGCCACGAAGCAGGCGCCCACCAGCGCGCCGGTCTTGAGGCCGGTCGCGGCGTCGACATCCGACCCGAGGTAAGCAGCCAGCAGGCCCGCCGAGATCAGGCTGAACACGTAAGCGAGACCGAAGACCTTGGCTGGATGTCCGGGTGTTTTCGTGCCGACACCCATCTCCCGGTTCCAGCGCTCACCGAAGACCTTGTACCAGGGACCGCCGATGACGAAAGTCGCGAGCGCCGCCACAGCGACCGCCAATGCATTGATCTCGGACACGCTCCCTCCTCTGCCCTTATAGCGGGTTGTGAGCAAATGCGAGCGCCGCCACCGGCCGCCCGCCGATCAGGTGTTGTTGAAT
>DATIEU010000347.1:0-5999 GCA_035455565.1 Steroidobacteraceae bacterium
CTGGTGGACGCGGTCATGATGCGCGAAGAGGATGTGAGCATCGTGTTCAGTTTCACGCGCTCGTATTTCCACGTCGACCTCGAGCGCGTCGGCGAAGCGGTGCTGTTTCTCAAGTCGATGCTGCCGCGCAAGCCCGTGAGCGAGCTGTTCACAGTGCTCGGGCGTGCCAAGCAGGGCAAGACCGAGCGCTACCGCGAGCTCTTCGGCCACTTGCAACGCTCGAACGACCAGTTCGTGCACGCGCCCGGCGACCGCGGGCTCGTAATGGTGTGCTTCACCCTGCCCTCCTTCGACGTGGTGTTCAAGGTCATCCGCGACCACTTCCCCCAGCCCAAGACCATCCTGCGCCAGGAAGTGATGGCGAAGTACGAGATGGTCTTCAAGCACGATCGCGCCGGCAGGCTGGTCGACGCGCAGGAATTCCGGCGCCTGCGGTTCCCCATGGATCGCTTCGCGCCGGAATTGCTCGAGGAGCTGAGGACGGAGACGGCTTCGACCGTGCATGTCGACGGCAACGACCTGATCTTCGACCACATGTATATCGAGCGGCGCATGACGCCCCTCAACCTGTTCTTGCGCGACCACTCAGGCGAGGTCGCTGAACGGGCGGTGCTCGACTACGGCCAGGCGATCCGCGATCTCGCCTACACCAACATCTTTGCGGGCGACCTGCTGCTCAAGAACTTTGGCGTCACCCGGCACGGGCGCGTGATTTTCTATGACTACGACGAGCTCTGCCAGGTCACCGACTGCCGCTTCCGCGACGTCCCTGCAGCCACGCACGAAGAGGACGAACTGCGCGGCGAGGCGTGGTACTACGTTGCCGACAACGACGTGTTCCCGGAAACCTTCATGGCGTTCCTCGGTTTCAGCGAGCCGCTCAAGAGGGCTTTCCTGGAAACGCACGGCGAGATACTCACGGCGGATTTCTGGCGCCACGTGCAGCAACATCATCGCGAGGGCGACGTGATGGAAGTGCTGCCCTATCACCCGCACCGCGTGCGGGTCGCGAGCAGTTACTGAGGATCATTGGAGGTGCGGACGTGAAGCGAGCCTTTTCGGCAATACTGGTGACCACGGCTGTGTGCGGCGGAGTGTCGGCCGGCGATCGGGCGGCAGCGGTCGCAGGTCAGGCGCGGCAATCGCTGATCCAGCGCGACGGCGACATCGCCGTATCGCAGCCAGGTCCACACGAGGGCGGCGGGACGACCACGGCATATCCCTTCTTCGCCGATGCACCCGAGTTCGCGATCGTGTTCCGCAAACGGGCGCTCCACCCGGGTTCGGGAATCGGCTGCCATCCGCATGGCAAGGACGAGATCTACTACGTGGTGAGCGGCCGCGGCGAATTCACGCTCGACGGTGTGAAGCACCCGGTCGGCCCGGGCAGCGCCATGCTCACGCGCGACGGCAGCACGCATTGCCTAAAGCAGGTGGGGAACGAGGATCTCGTGATCATCGTCAACTATCTCAAGGATCCCAAGGAAGGCTAAGTCCTCTTCAGGGCTTCCGCAAGGTCCGCGAGCAGGTCCTCGGCGTCCTCGATGCCGATCGACAGGCGAATGGTGCCTTCGCCGATCCCTGAAAGCCGCAGCTGCTCCTCGGTGAGGTCGCGTGGACGCAGCATCGTCGGCGCCATGACGAGCGATTCGGTCGAGCCCAGGCTCGAGGTCTTGTGGAAGAGCCGCAGTTGATCGGCGAAACGGCGGCCGGCCGGTGCGCCACCGCGGATGTCGAACGACACGATGCTGCCGAAGTCCTTCATCTGCGCGCTCGCCAGGGCGTGCTCCGGATGCGACGCGAGGCCGGGGTAATGGACGCGCTCGACGCCCGCGTGCGCCGCCAGGAACTTCGCGACGCGCATGGCATTGGCGCACTGCTCGCGATTACGCAGGAAGTAGGTCTTCATGCCGCGCATGATGAGGAACGCGGCGTGCGGATCGAGCACGGCGCCGAGCGTGACGAAGTCACTGCGCACCTGGCGGATCAGCTCGGCGCGCGCAATGACGACGCCGCCCATCACGTCGCCGTGGCCGGACGCGTACTTGGTCAGGCTGTGCACATACACATCGATGTCGAACTCGCCGTGGTTGTGAAACCCGGCGAAGGTGTTGTCGAGCAAAGTGAGCGCGCCGTGCTTGCGCGCGAGCTCGGTGAGTCGCGCGATGTCGGCTACCTTGGTCACGGGATTGGTCGGGCTCTCGAACACGATAACGCGCGTCGGCCGCTCGCCGAGGACGCGCTCCACGCCCGCAAGGTCTTCGATGGAGAGCAAAGTGTGGCTCACGCCGAAGCGCCCGAGAACCCGCTTCACCACGTGTCGTGTCGGTCCGTAGGACTCGAGGAAATGAAGCACGTGGTCGCCCTGCTTCAGCAAGCCGAGCAGGGAGTGCCCGGTCGCGGCGACGCCGGAGCTGGTCGCCAGCGCATCCTCGCGTCCCTGGAGCTCCGCGAGCAACGCTTCGAGCTGGCGCACCGTGGGATTCGAGCGGCGCGAGTAGTGAAATCCCCCGCGCTCGCCGCGATACATGCGCTCGGTCTCCGCGACGGAATCGAATTCGAACTTGACCGACTGGTAGATCGGCGCGACCAGCGGCCGGTTATCCTCCGGCACCTTGACGTCGGGTGGATGGTTGACGCGCGTCGGCTTCTTCATGGGCAAAAATTGCAGCACATCGACTCGGCGAACGCCAATCCTGTTGGTGGGCGCGCCAAGCCCCGGGGTCGCTTTTCCCTTAGAATACGGTCCCCGCCTCGACAGGAACGTCCATGGATTTCCGCTTCACCGAAGAACAGTTGATGATCCAGGCCGCGGCGCGCGAGTTTGCCCAGAATGAGATCGCGCCCATCGCCGCGAAGCACGATGCCAGCGGCGAGTTTCCGGTGGCCACGATCGCCAAGGCCGGCGAGCTCGGGTTCATGGGGATCGAGATTCCCGAGGAGTACGGCGGTGCCGGGCTCGACACGATCAGCTTCGTGCTGGTCATCGAGGAGATCGCGGCCGCCGATGCCGCGCATTCCACCATCGTCTCGGTGAACAACTCGCTCTACTGCAACGGCATCCTGAAATTCGGCACCGAGCGGCAGCGGCGTGAGTTCATCACACCGGTCGCGAGCGGCGCCGAGGTCGGATGTTACGGGCTGACCGAGCCGCAATCGGGATCCGACGCCGCTGGCATGCGGACGCGCGCCGTGCTGTCGAAGGACGGCTCGCACTACGTGATCAACGGCAAGAAGTCGTGGATTACCTCTGGCCCGGTGGCGCGCTACATGGTGCTGTTCGCGACCTCGAACCCCGAGCGCAAGGCCAAGGGCATCACCGCCTTCATCCTCGACACGCAGCAGAAGGGATTCGTGCGCGGCAAGACCGAGCCCAAGCTGGGCATTCGTGCTTCCGCGACCTGCGAGGTCGAGTTCGTCGACTATCGCTGCCCGGTGGAGAACCGCCTGGGCGACGAAGGCCAGGGTTTCGAGGTGGCGATGGCCGTACTCGATGCTGGGCGCGTAGGCATCGCCGCGCAAGCCTGCGGCATCGCGCGCGCCGCATACGAGGCTGCCGTGCAGTACGCGCGCGAGCGCGTCGCCTTCGGCATGCCGATCGGCTCCTTCCAGATGATCCAGGCCAAGCTCGCCGACATGAAATGCCGGCTCGAGGCTTCGCGCCTGCTCACCCTGCGCGCCGCGTGGAACAAGGGCGAGGCTGCAAGCCGCGGACAACGCAACACCCTCGAGGCGAGCGTCGCGAAGCTCTATGCTTCGGAGTCGGCGATGTACATCACCCACCAGGCGCTGCAGATCCATGGCGGCATGGGCTACAGCAAGGAAATGCCGCTCGAGCGTTATTTCCGCGACGCCAAGATCACCGAGATCTACGAGGGCACGAGCGAGATCCAGCGTCTCGTGATTGCGCGCCAGGAAACCGGGCTGCGCTAGCCGGTTCTACGCTCGGGCGTTCGGGACGTCGATCGACACCGGGTGATTTGCGACCAGAGTCGTCTCACCCGTTTGGCCGAGCCACTCGACGTTGGTGGCGGACGAGGCAAACGCCCAGGCGAGGAGCGACGTCAGCATGACGGCGAGCGCCGTGCCGAGCTGCGTTTTCAAACCGCTGAATCCAAACGTGCCCATGTGAGTGCTCCTGAACCTTTCCTCTGCCGGCGGGCATTCCGCCAGCTTCGGGACGATGGTGCGAGCATTCAGCCCGGGCTTCTGTCAAAGGCGCGACACAAGCGCGCAGATGACCGATCGGCGGCTCAGCGGCGAGCGGCTTGCGGACGCCAGGCCCGCAGGCGTTCGGCACCCTGCTCGAGTGTGGCGTCGCGCTTGGCAAAGCAGAATCTCACCACCGTGAGCTTGGGCGGATCCTGGTAGAACGGCGCGAGTGGAATGGCGGCCACGCCCGCCTCGCGCAGCAGCGTATCGGCGAACGGCAGGTCGTCCGCATCGCTCAGCGCGCTGAAGTCGAGGAGCTGAAAGTACGTGCCCTGGGCGGGCGTCCAGCTGAATTCCGAGCCCTCGAGCAATCCGCAGAAGAGATCGCGCTTGCGCTGAAAGAACCCGGGGAGCTCGTCGAGGCGTTCCGGATAGCGATCGAGATACTCGGCGATCGCATACTGCTCCGGCGCGAACACCGAGAAGGTGTTGAACTGGTGCACCTTGCGGAACTCGGCCGTGAGCTCCGGCGGCGCGACGCAGTAGCCGAGACGCCAGCCGGTCGCATGAAAAGTCTTGCCGAACGAGAAGGCCGCGAAGCTGCGCTCGCGCAGCTCCGGGTGTGCGAGCACCGAATGATGGCGGCGACCGTCGAGGACGATGTGCTCGTACACCTCGTCGGCGAGGAGCAGCACATTCGTCGGGCGCAGGATCTCGGCAAGCGTGTCGAGGTCCGCGCGCTCGAGCGCGGTGCAGGCGGGATTGTGCGGATTGTTGATCATCACCAGCCGCGTACGCGGCGTGAGCGCGGCGCGCAATCGATCCCAGGGAATCTCGAAGCGCGGCGGTGTGAGCGGCAGGTGTACGCAGCGCCCGCCCGCGAGCCGCACCGCCGGATCGTAGGAATCGTATGCAGGATCGAACATGATCGCTTCGTCGCCGGTCGCGATGGTGGCACTGACGGCGGAGAACAAAGCCTCCGTGCCACCCACGGTAATGGTGATTTCGCCATCTGGATCGACCGTAACGCCGTGACTGCGAGCGATCTTGCGTGCGATCGCTTGCCGCAATTCCACCGCGCCCGTCATCGGTGCGTACTGGTTGCGGCCGGCGCGCACGTGCTTGTCGAGCAGCGCCGCGAGGTCAGGCGAAATGTCGTAGTCCGGGAATCCTTGCGCGAGGTTGATGGCGCCGAGCTCCTGCGCGCGCTGGGTCACGACCGTGAAGATCGTGGTACCGACATCGGGCAGCTTGGAGGTGAAACCCTTCATGCGGACCCGTCACGGCTCGCCGACTCGGCGGCCGCGAGCGCCGCGCCGACGATCCCCGCCTGCGCACGAAAGCGCGCTGGCACGATGCGCGCGCGGGTGCGCAGCAGGGAGGCGAACTCCTCGTAGCACTCCGTCACGCCGCCGCCCAGGATGAAAAGGTCTGGCCACAACAGGCGCTCGTACTCATTGAGCACCGCGTTCACCCGCTCGCCCCACTGCGGCCAGCCGAGCCGTTCCTCGGTGCGCACGCGCCCGGAGGCGAGGTGCTCGACCTCGCGGCCTGCCAACGAGAGGTGACCGAGCTCGGTATTCGGCAACAGGCGGCCATCGAAGAAGAGCGCACTACCGATCCCGGTGCCGAAAGTCAGCAACAAACACAGGCCGCGCTCGTCTCGCCCGGCTCCCAGCCGCATTTCCGCGATGCCGGCGGCATCCGCGTCGTTGAGCACGACGATCGGCCTGCGCAGGAGATCGCTGGCCAGCTGCTGGACATTTGCGCCGATCCAGCTCGCATCGACGTTGGCTGCGGTGAAGGTCTTGCCGCGCTTGACCACGCTCGGCACGGCAATGCCGACC
>DATIEU010000348.1:0-2990 GCA_035455565.1 Steroidobacteraceae bacterium
CGCCTGAGGATGAGATCGGCGCACTTCGGCGAGTTGGGCACCGGGATGTCGAGCGCGATGTCGCGGTTGTAGCGCTCGAGGGCGCGGTCGATCTGGTGGCGGAAGAACCCACGGAAAGCATCGTCGGACAGGCGCGTGACGTTGAGCTCGGTCCACGCCGACTCCTCGAGCCCGGCCCGCGCAGTCGCGCCGTTGACCACGTGAAAACGCGACAGCGCAGCGAAGGAATCGATCATGCGCTGGCAGAACGCCGGCTCGAGGTCGCCGTCGTAGACGCGAACGAAATGCCTGAGATCCATACCAGGGCCGTGAGGTCGATCGGCTTTGCAGCGCGGGTCACCATGCCATGACTTCGACCTCCGAGCCACTCCAGTTGCTGCGCGAGGGACGTCTCGCCGAGGCTGAACGCGCCTACGAGCGCGTCCTCCAGCGCGCGCCCAACGACCTGCAGGCGCTCAACATCGTCGCCCTGGCGGCGTTGCGCAACGGACGGCCCAGGCGAGCGCTCGACCTGCTCGAGCGCGCGATCAAGGTTGACGACCGTGATGCGCCGACACAGTTTCACCTGGCTCGCGCACATGAAGCCGCAGGAAATGACGCCGCCGCACTCGCTGCCTATGAGTGCGCCTTGCGTCTCAAGCCCGAGTTTCACCTGGCGCGGTTGTATCGCGCCGCGGCGCTCGAGCGCACGGGCGATCCGCGTGCAGCGCTGGTTAACTTCGCGCGCGCCCTACAGGAGGCGCAGCATGAGGGCCGCTGGACGAACTCCGCCACCACGCCGCAGACGCTGCGATCGTTGGTCGAGCACGCCGCACGCATCGTTCGCGACGCGCGGCACGAGTTGTTCTTCGGGCTGCTCCAGCCGCTCGCCCAGCGTTTTGGCCGCGAGTCGCTGACGCGCGTCGAACGATGCCTGCGGATTCATCTGGTCGAAGAGCCGGCGGAATACCCCGATGCGCGCCAGCAGCCGACGTTTCTCTACTTTCCCGGCCTGTCGGCTTCCGCCTATCTCGATCGCAGCCTCTTTCCCTGGATGGCGGCTCTCGAGGCCGAGACCGACGTCATCCGCGACGAGCTGCTCGGCGTGCTGGGGTCGGATGCCGGGCGCGAGCGCGTGTTCACGAGCGACGAGCTCGAACAGCAGAACCTGCGCGGACTGACGCAACCGCCGAGCTGGAACGGCTACTACTTCTATCGTCACGGCGAACGACGCGCCGACAATTGCGCCAGTTGCCCGCAGACCATCCGCGCGCTCGACGCGCTGCCGCTCGCCCGCGTGCCGGCCCACGCGCCCGAGGTGCTGTTCTCGGTGTTTACTCCCGGTACGCAGCTCCTCCCACATCGGGGCGTGACCAACACGCGGCTCGTGGGCCATTTGCCGCTGATCGTGCCGGAAGATTGCGCACTGCGCGTCGGCGGCGAGGTCCATGCCTGGCAGGAGGGCCGCGTCGTGGTGTTCGACGACACCTACGAGCACGAGGCCTGGAACCGGAGCAGCCGGACGCGCGTCATTCTGATCTTCGACCTGTGGCACCCGGCGCTCACCGAGGTAGAGCGGCTTGCAGTAGGCGATCTGGTGGTGGCACTCGGCGAGTTCCGCATGCAGATGGAACAGGCCTGACCGCATGCGCTTGCCCAAGCCCTTCTACCGGCTGCCAGTGCGTTTCGACGTGGAACGCATGCGCGCGGAGGTGGCGGCGATGCCGGCGGCGGCGTGGGCCAAACATCCGAATGAAATCGAGGGCAACAGCTCGGTGCGTCTCATCAGCGTCGGCGGCGGCGAAAACGACGATGTCGACGGTGCGATGGCACCGACGCCTCACCTGCAGCAGGCGCCGTACCTGCGCCAGATCCTGGCGAGCTTCGGCGTGGTCTGGAGCCGCTCGCGCCTGATGCGCCTCGATCCGCATTCGAAGGTGCCCGAGCACGCCGACATCAACCACCACTGGTTCAGCCGGGTGCGCATGCACATACCCGTCATCACGCGGCCCGAGGTGCAATTTCACTGCGGCGGGCAGACCGTGCACATGGCCGCGGGTGAGGCGTGGCTGTTCGACAACTGGCGCCTGCATCGCGTGGAGAATCCCACCGACGACCTGCGCATTCATTTCGTCGCGGACACCTCGGGCAGTGCCGCTTTCTGGCAGTACGTCGCTCAAAGCGAATCGCCGAACGCCGCGGTGCGCGAGCTGCGTTACGAACCCTCGCGCAACGAAGTGCCGCTGACCGAACGTACGCCGCCGCCGCTCGTCATGTCGCCGGCCGAAGTCGATCTGCTCTGCATCGATCTGCGCGGCGAGCTCGCGGCGCCCGAGGAGACGCCGGACTCACGCGCGCAGCTCGTGCGCTACCACCGACTGCTCGACGCCTTCTGCCGGGACTGGCGCCAGCTCTACCTGTTGCACGGCGAGCGCTCCGGGTGGCGGCAATACAGCGCGGTTCTCGACACCCTGCGCGAGATGTCACGCCAGCAGGGTGAAGGCCTCGTGACTCGCACCAACGGTGTCGGCGTGCACAAAGTGCTCGAGGGGCGCCTGTTGCGCCATCTGCTGCACCTTCCAGCGGGCGCGATCGCCGCTTCCACGGTGAGCCCGGCGATGACGAGTGCGGAGATGCCGACTGCGCAGGCGCGGACCGAACGGCCCATTTTCATCGTGGCTGCGCCGCGCTCCGGCAGCACGTTGCTCTTCGAGACGCTCGCTGTGACGCCGCAGTTGCATACGCTCGGGGGCGAGGCGCACTGGCTGATCGAGGGGAGCGAGGAGTTGCGCCCGGGCGCCCCGGGCATCGATTCGAATCGGCTGGACGCCGCACATGCGCCCGGCGCGATCGCGCAACGGATCGTCGACCGGGTGCTGCGCAACCTCCAGGATTCGCAGGGCCAACCGGCGAGCGCGGCCCAGGGCGCGATCCGCTTACTGGAAAAAACGCCCAAGAATGCCTTGCGCATTCCGTTCTTCGATGCGGTTTTTCCGGACGCGCGTTTCATC
>DATIEU010000349.1:0-7800 GCA_035455565.1 Steroidobacteraceae bacterium
GGCAAGCTCGATGCCGTCGAGATAGAGCTCGAAACGCTCCGCAACGGCAGGATCCTCGCGCTTGACGCGCGCCAATGCCGCCTGGCTGACCGGATAATCGTGGATGAAGGTGAGCCGACCGGCGCCCAGCCGCGGACCCACGACCGTGGACATGAGGAGATCGAGACAATCATTGCGCTCCTCGGGTGCAGGAACAGGCAGCGAGACACCGTGTTGGCGCAGAGAGGCCTGCAACTCCGACGGGCTCGACTGCAACGGATCGATCCCTGCGATCGATCGTACCGCCTCCCGGTACGTAAGCCGCTCTGGCGAGGCGAGTGAGCGATGCGGCGTGACCAGTCGCGTCACCAGTGTCGCCACTTCCTCCATCAGCTGCTCGGCATCGAAACCGATGCGGTACCACTCGATGAGCGTGAATTCCGGATTGTGGAACGCGCCGCGCTCACCATCGCGAAAGACGCGCGCGATCTGGTAAATGTCGCCCGAGCCCGCCGCGAGCAAGCGCTTCATCGCGTACTCGGGTGAGGTTTGCAGATAGTAGTCGCCGCTCCCGGACACGCTGGTCGCGAGTGACTCGAGATGCACATCGGTGACCGCGCCCCGCGCCAGTATGGGCGTTTCGACTTCCATGACATTCCGGGCGGCGAAGTAGGCGCGCGTCTCGCCCAACATCTGCGCACGCACGCGCAGCATGTCGAGAGCCGCCGTCGGGCGCCAGTCGCTCTCACTCATACCGGTGCCGCGCAGGTACCGATCCGCTGACCCAATCGCACCGTGGCGCCCACGCGCAGGCTATCGGCCCAGCTCACGCGCCCGCGCTCGAGCAACAGGATCACGGTCGAGCCCATGTTGAAGCGACCCATTTCGGCGCCGCGTGCAAGGCGCAGGGGCGATGGGGGCGGCGGCAGCAGGGCGGGCCGCCGACCCGGGGAGGGCGTGACTTCGCCCGCCCAGATCGTCGACATGCTGCCGACGAAGAGCGCACCGACCAGCACCATCCCCAGCCGCCCCCGCGGCGTATCGAAAGTGCAGATCACGCGCTCGTTGCGCGCGAAGAGCTCCGGCACCTGGGCAGCCGTGGCCGTGTTCACGCTGTAGAGCCGTCCCGGCACGTGCACCGTTGCGCTCAACGCGCCTTCCAATGGCATATGCACACGATGATAGTTGTAGGGCGCCAGATAGAGCGTCGCGAACTCACCGTGACGAAACGTTTCGACCAGTGCGCCATCGCCGGCGAGCAATGCTTCGAGCGAGAAATGATGTCCCTTGGCCTGGATGAGCGCCCGGTCGTCGATGTGTCCCGCCTGGCTGACCGTGCCATCGACGGGCGAGACCAGGGCCTGCGGATCGGGGTCGATCGGCCGCGCGTCGCCACGCAGTGCGCGCGTGAAGAACGCGTTGAAACTTGGATAAGCGAATGGATCGGGTTCGGCAGCCTCGCTCATGTCGACGGTAAAGCCGCGCAGGAAGCTGCGGATCAGGAAATCCTTACCCGGGCGCCATTCTGAGCGCGCGGCGCGATACACGCAGCGCGACAACAGGTGCTGCGGCAGTATGTGCTGTAAGGCGACGAAGGCGCGCTGTCGGAACGTCGCCTTCTCGACAGGTTGTCGGCTCATCCGTCAGCCGCGACCCAGCATTCGCCGGTAGTCGGCCGCGAGCTGCTCGGCGGTGTGCGGCGGCGAGAACACAGCGGCTTCGCGTCCCTCGGGATCGAAGAGCAGCACGACCGCCGAGTGATCCATCATGTAGTCGTCCCCGCCGGTCGGAACTTTGCGATGCGCAATCCCGAGCTCCGAGGCAAACTCGTCGATCTCCTGGGCCGGGCCGGTGACACCGACGATCGGTGCATCGAATTCGGTGACGTACTCGGCCATCCGCGCGGGCGTGTCGCGCTCGGGATCGACCGACACGAGTACGATTCGTGGCAACTCCGGCGCGGGCAGATCGTGCAGGCGCTTGCGAACATCGGCGAGGGTCGTGAGGGTCATCGGGCAGATTCCCGGACAATGCGTAAAGCCAAAGAACATCAATGTCCACTGTCCGCGCAAGGTGTCGCGTACGAACGGCGCCCCGGTGTGCGAGACGAGCGCGAAGGCAGACGGCTCGCGCGGTGGGCTGAGCCGCGTGCCGTTGACGAGCTCGACAACCGGGGAGGGTTGAAGCTGCTGCTTCGCGACCAACGCGCCTGCGCCGGCAGCAAGCAGCAGCACGATTGCGAAGACTCCGATCCGAGGTGCGGTCATGGCGCAAATTATCCCACAGGCGTGAAAGGGCCGTGGCGCCCGGCGCCCCCGCGATGCCGTGCTGCGGCGCTGACATGACGCGCCGACGCAGCGTGCGCCGCGAGCTCACGACGTTGGGCGAGCTCGTCCAGGCCAGCGCGCAACGCCTCGAACGCGCGCGCCTCGCCTATGGCCACGGCACCGACAACCCGCTCGATGAGGCTGCGGCGCTGCTCTTTCATGCGCTTGATCTCGATCACGAGGACGCTCCGGAAATCTACGTGAGGGCCGTCACGTCCGCGGAGCGGCGCCGCGTCGAGCGCCTCATCACCCGACGCATCCGCGAGCGCCGGCCGGCCGCCTATCTCATGGGCCGGATGTGGTTCGCCGGCCTCGAGTTCCAGGTGGACGAGCGCGTGCTGGTGCCGCGCTCGCCGCTCGCCGAGCTGATCGTCGGCGGCTTTCGACCCTGGATAGGGCCCCAGAAGGTGCGGCGAGTGCTCGATATCGGCACGGGGTCGGGCTGCATCGCGATTGCCTGCGCCTACGCTTTTCCGCGGGCGCGAGTCGACGCGACCGACATCTCGCCCGCCGCCCTCGCCGTGGCCCGCAATAACATTCGCCGTCATCGTGTGTCAGGACGAGTCAGCGCAATGCGTGGCGACCTGTTCGGCCCGTTGGGAAGGCGGCGGTACGATATCATCGTGAGCAACCCGCCCTATGTCGGCACACGGGAATTCCGCATGTTGCCGGCCGAGTACCGGCACGAGCCCAGCCTTGCATTGCAGAGCGGGCGCGACGGGCTCGATGCGGTGACGCGGATCCTGGGCAGCGCCGCGCAATACCTGAAGCCCGGAGGCATCCTGGTGGTCGAAGTGGGCAATACACAGCAGGCGCTCGAGAAAGCTTTTCCCCGGATGCCGTTTCTGTGGCTCGATTTCGAGCGAGGCGGTGGTGGAGTGTTCCTGCTGACACGTGAGCAACTGGTGGCTCATGGCCGGTAACACCTTTGGTCAACTTTTCACCGTCACGACCTTCGGCGAGAGCCACGGCCCCGCGCTCGGCTGCGTGGTCGATGGCTGCCCACCCGGACTCGGCCTGAGTGAAGCGGACATTCAGCCCGATGTCGATCGGCGCCGCTCCGGCACCTCGCAGTTCACCAGTCAGCGGCGCGAGGGTGACCAGGTACGCATCCTCTCCGGCGTGTTCGAAGGTATGACCATCGGTTCGCCGATCGGTCTGCTGATCGAGAACACGGACCAGCGCTCGCGCGACTACGAGAAGATCAAGGATCGCTTCCGGCCGGGACATGCCGACTACACCTACCAGCAGAAGTACGGGCGGCGCGACTATCGGGGCGGCGGGCGCTCATCGGCGCGTGAGACGGTCATGCGCGTGGCTGCGGGCGCCATCGCGCGCAAGTACCTGCGCGAAAGGCTGGGGGTGCGCATCTACGGCTGGCTCGAGCAGATCGGCTCGCTCAAGCTCGAGCCGAAGGACCTCGACGCGGTGAATCAGAATCCGTTCTTCAGCCCCGACCCCAGCCGCATACCCGAGCTCGAAGCCCTGATCTGGAAACTGCGAGAGGAGGGCGACTCCGTCGGCGCGCGCGTGCGCGTCGTCGCCACCGGTGTGCCGCCGGGTCTTGGCGAGCCCGTGTACGGGCGACTCGATGCGGACATCGCTTCCGCGATGATGGGGATCAACGCCGTGAAGGCGGTAGAGATCGGAGCGGGATTTGCCGCCGTCGAGCAGAAGGGCAGCGAGCATCGCGACGAGCTCACGCCCACCGGCTTTCGATCCAACCACGCCGGCGGCGTCCTCGGCGGCATCTCCTCCGGCCAGGACATCGTGGTCAGTATGGCCTTCAAGCCCACTTCGAGCATTCGCATTCCGGCGGCGACGATCGATCTCGACGGTCGACCGACGGAGATTTCCACGACCGGTCGTCACGACCCCTGCGTCGGATTGCGTGCCACGCCCATCGCCGAGGCCATGCTGGCGCTGGTGCTCATGGACCACTACCTGCGACACCGGGCGCAGAACGCCGATGTCGTATCGAAGACGCCTGACATTACGCGTACCTGAGGTCGACCCGCTTATGGGCCAAGAGCTATTGCGGTACTGTGACGAGAGATAACCGGGAGACGAGCGGAGTGAGCAAAGCGTGGCGCGTCGCCGTGGTCGGGGCGACCGGGCTGGTCGGCGAGACCATGATTCAGGTTCTCGAGGAGCGAAAGTTTCCGGTCAGGGAGCTTTTCCCGCTCGCGAGCCAGCGTTCCCTGGGCAAGAGCGTGGAGTTCAACGGGCGGCACTACCCCGTCGAGGACCTGGCGAGCTTCGATTTCAAGCGCGCCGATATCGGTCTCTTCTCCGCAGGCAGCGAGGTTTCGGCGGAGTTCGCGCCGAAGGCGGGGGCGGCGGGTTGCATCGTGATCGACAACACGGCGCAGTTTCGTTACGACGCGGACATCCCGCTGATCGTTCCCGAGGTCAATGCGCACGCCATTGCGCAGTACCGCAACCGCAACATTATCGCGAACCCGAACTGCTCCACGATCCAGATGGTGGTCGCGCTCAAGCCGATCCATGACGCCGTGGGCATCGAACGCATCAACGTCGCTACGTATCAGTCCGTCTCGGGTGCCGGCAAGGAAGCGGTGGAGGAGCTTGCCGGGCAGACCGCCGCGCTCCTGAACGGGAAGCCCATCACGCCGCGCGTGATGCCGAAGCAGATCGCATTCAACTGCCTGCCGCACATCGACCGCTTCCAGGACAACGGCTACACCAGAGAAGAGATGAAGATGCTCTGGGAGACCCGCAAGATCATGGAGGACGACACCATCCGCGTGAACGCCACGACGGTGCGGGTGCCGGTGTTCTTCGGGCACTCGGAAGCCGTCCACATCGAGACGCGGCGCAAGATCTCAGCCCGCGAGGCGCGTGACCTGCTGGCGCGAGCGCCTGGCGTCGAGGTGCTCGATGAGATGAAGCCGGGGGGTTATCCGACCGCCGTGACGGAGGCGGCCAACCGGGACGCGGTCTATGTCGGACGCATCCGCGAGGACATTTCGCACGATCGCGGGCTCAATCTGTGGATCGTGTCGGACAACGTTCGCAAGGGGGCGGCCACCAATAGTGTGCAGATTGCCGAGATTTTGGTCAGGGACTACATATAAGCTATAGTGCCCTGCAAGATCATGGGGCATGTGAGCAAAATCACACAAGCTACTGTACCAAGTGGACTTACAGATCCACATGCCGCCCTCCATGGAGCAATGATGACACGCCGACTGCAGCGCTTTCTCGCTCTGGTTCTGCTGGCTAGCCCTTCGACGTTGTTCGCCTTGGGCCTGGGCGATATTCAGTTGCATTCCGCCCTCAATGAACCTCTCGATGCGGACATCGAGCTGGTCTCCGCCGCACCCGACGAGCTGAGCTCACTGAAGGCGAGCCTCGCCAATCGCGAGACCTTCGCCCGTTATGGCCTCGAACGGCCAGCGTCGCTTCTCAACCTGGAGTTCCGGGTGACCCGCAGCGGCGACGGCCGCAACGTTCTCAAGGTGCGCTCGCGCGAACCGATCACGGAACCCTTCGTGAGCTTCCTCGTGGAAGTGAACTGGTCGCGTGGACGATTGCTGCGCGAGTACACGTTGCTCATGGATCCGCCCATCTACATGCCGGGTACGGAACAGGCGGCGAGCGCGCCCGTGTCTGCACCGCAGGCTGGCGCCGCCGAGACGGAGCGCAGCGGACAGGTGCAGCGGCCAGTCGAACCGCCACCGCGAGCTGCCGAACCGGCTGCTGTCAGCCGGCCGAGTGCGCCAGCGGAGCAGGCTCCGGCCGCCATCGATGGCTCGAGCTACACCGTTCGCAACAACGACACGCTCTGGCAGATCGCGAGCAGCCTGAAACCGGGCGCTGCGAGTGGCATCAATCGCATGATGATGGCGCTCTATCGCGCCAACCCGGATGCCTTTGCCGGCAACATCAATCAGCTGCGTGCCGGCGCGATCCTGCGCATCCCCGCCGACGCCGAGTACGACGCCATCCAGACCGGCGACGCCAATGCCGAGGTCCGTCGCCAGTATGCGGAGTGGCGCGAGAGACGCGGCATTGCGGGTGCGGGAGAAACGCCGGCGGAAGCACGGTTGCGGCTGGTAACGCCGACCGAAGGTGGCGAAGGAACGGCCGCCGCTGGAACGGGCGCGACTGCTGAAGCGCAGCAGTTGCGCGACCGCGTGCGCGCGCTCGAAACGCAGCTCGACGACTCGCGGCGGATGATCGAGGTCAAGGATCAGGAGCTTGCGAACCTGCAGCGGCAGCTTGGCGAGCCCACTGCCCAGGCGCCGGCCGAACCGACTACTACGACTACGCCACCGCCCGCGGAGCAGCCCGCGCCCACTGAACCTCAGGCCGTCACGGCCGACACCACGGCGCCCGAAGCGACGCAGGCACCCGCCGAAGAGCCAACCCCCGCTGTCGAACCGGAAGCTGCCCCGCCACCGGCCGCTCAGCCGGCACCAGCCGAGGAGGCTCCCGCGAGGGCCTCGTGGATCGACATGCTGCTCGCGAATTGGTACTACGCCGGCGCGGCACTGCTCGTGCTCGGCCTCATCCTGTTTGCCCTGACTCGCCGTCGCCAGCAGCCCGATTACGGCAACTTCGGCAAGCTCGCCGATGCGGCACGCACCAGCGGCGGCGGTGGAGGCGGTGCGGTCGTTCGCGAACGCGAACCGCGAATCGAGCGCGAGCCCGTTACGACACCACTGCGCGCCAAGGCCGTGGACGAAGCGTTCCTGGTCGAGGAAAGCGGCGAGCACGTACAGCCGAAGTTCAAGCCAGCCGCCCCCGAGCCCGTGCGCGCAGAGAAGGCGGCGCCGGCCCGCGGCAAGAGCGCCGACGACACGCTGAGCTCGGAAACCGCAATCAACCTGGACCAGGGTGATCCGCTGGCCGAGGCCGATTTCCACATGGCCTACGGCCTCTACGATCAGGCCGCCGACCTGGTGAAGATCGCTATCGAGCGCGAGCCGCAGCGACGTGACCTGAAGCTCAAGCTCCTCGAGATCTACTTCGTCTGGGGCAACAAGGATTCCTTCCTCCAGGCGGCGCGCGAGCTCGCCGAGACACGTGGCCAGGCGGCCCCGGGCGAGTGGGACAAGATCGCCATCATGGGGCGCCAGATCAGCCCCGACGATCCAATGTTTGCCCAGGGTGCGGCGCCGCACGCCGGTGCTGCGGACGTGGATCTCAACCTCGAGGGCGGCGAGAACCGCGTGGATCTTGATCTGCTCGGCGCGCCCGAGGGCGAGCACGCCGGGGCGATCGATCTCGATCTCGGCCACGAGGACACCGCGACCACGGGTGAGTCGCCCGCATTGCGCGAGGGCGAAGTTGGATTGGATTTCGTGGTCGAGAAGCCGGGACGCGGCTCCGATGGCAGCGCCACGACGCGCGAGATGGCCGCCCGCACGATGGAGACGCCAACCATCGAAACCGAGTACCACGGCGGACGAGACTCGCCGACCATCGAGTCGCCATCGATCCGCCAGCGCGAGTCGACCACCATCCG
>DATIEU010000350.1:0-6837 GCA_035455565.1 Steroidobacteraceae bacterium
CGGCGGCGGAATCGAACCCGCTGCTCGCGCCATGGAGCGGCCCGTACGGAGGCGTGCCGCCATGGAATGAAGGCACGCCGGAACGCTACCGGAGCGCACTCGATGCTGCAATCGCCACGCAGACGGCGGAATACGAGGCGATCGAAAAGAATGCGGCCGCGCCGACGTTCGACAATACGTTCCTCCCGATGCAGGACGCCGGTCGTACGCTCGCTCGCGTTAACGCGATGTTCAGCGTCATGACGAGCAATATCAATACGCCGGACTATCAGGCCCTCAACAAGGAGGTTGCGCCAAAGCTCGCCGCGGCGCGCGACAAGATCCTGTTGAACGAACGGCTCTTCGCACGCATCCAGGCGGTTTACGCGACGCGCGAGACTGCGGGTCTCACCGCCGAGCAGCAGCGCCTGGTCACGCGCACCTATGATCTCTACAAGCGCTCGGGCGCGCAGCTCAACGCCGCGGACAAGAAGAAGCTCGAGGACATCAACCAGCAACTTGCCAGCCTGTTCGCCGAGTTCTCGGAAAAGGTGCTGGCGGACGAGGACACCTGGGTCGTGCTCGAAAACCAGGCGGATCTCGCCGGACTGCCCGATTCGGTGATCGCAGCGGCCGCTGCCGCCGCGCAGGATCGTGGCCTACCCGGCAAATGGGTGATCGTCAACACGCGCTCGAGCGTCGATCCATTCCTCACCTTCTCGACACGCCGCGACCTGCGCGAGAAGGTGTGGCGCAATTTCGTGATGCGCGGCGACAACGGCAACGCCAACGACACCAACGCCACCATCACGAAGATCATCAAGCTGCGCGCCGCGCGGGCTAAGCTTCTCGGTTATCCGTCGCATGCCCACTGGCGCATGGCTGACACCATGGCCAAGGAGCCGGTCAGGGCACAGGAGCTCATGATGCGCGTGTGGCCGGCGGCCGTGGCGCGCATCCACGAGGAGGTCGCCGACATGCAGGCCATCGCTCGGCAGGGCGGTGAGTCGATCACGATCGAGCCGTGGGACTACCACTTCTATGCCGAGAAGGTGCGCAAGGCGCACTACGATCTCGACCAGGCGGAATTGAAGCCCTACTTCGAGCTCAACAACATGATCAACGCCGCCTTCTGGTCGGCGGAGCAGCTCTACGGCATCACGTTCACCGAGATCACCGGGCAGGTTCCGGTCTTCCATCCGGACGTGCGCGTGTGGGAAGTGAAGGACAAGGCCAGCGCCGCACACATCGGGGTCTTCTACGGCGACTACTTCGCGCGTCCCGGCAAGCGTTCGGGCGCTTGGGCGACCAGCTACCGTTCGGCTGAGCGCTTCAAGGGCAAGGTCACGCCGCTCTCTTCGAACAACAACAACTTCGTGAAAGGCGCGCCCGGCGAGCCCGTGCTGATCTCGCTCGACGATGCGCGCACGCTCTTTCATGAATTCGGCCATGCGTTGCACGCCCTCCTTTCCGAGGTCAACTATCCAGGGCTCGGCGTGACATCGCGCGACTTTGTCGAGTACCCCTCGCAGGTGAACGAGCACTGGGTGCTGGTGCGACCCGTGCTCGATCGCTTCGCACGCCATTACAAGAGCGGCGAGCCGATGCCACAGGCACTGCTCGACAAGATCAAGGCCTCCGAGAAGTTCAACCAGGGCTACACGGTGGGCGAGTACCTGTCGTCGGCTATCGTGGACATGGACCTGCACACCCGTCCTGATGGCGAGGTCGATCCTGACGCCTTCGAGCGCGAAGACCTCGAGCGCATCCACATGCCCAAGGAAATCGTGATGCGTCACCGCTTGCCGCACTTCAGTCACTTGTTCAGCAGCGACGCCTATTCGGCGGGCTACTACAGCTACCTTTGGTCGGAAGTCATGGATGCGGATACCTGGAAAGCCTTCGAGGAAACGGGCAACCCGTTCGACCCGGCGACCGCGACACGCCTGCGCCGTTACATCCTGGCGCCCGGCAACAGCACCGACCGCGCCGAGGCCTTCCGGCAGTTTCGGGGGCGTGATCCCGACGTGAACGCGTATCTCGAAAAACGTGGCTTCCCTTTCAAGGGCGCAGCAAGCGACGACTCGAAGGCCACCAGCGGCAAGTGACCTCGCGACGGGAGGGATCAATCATGCGGATGAGCCATCTCGCGGTCACGCTCGTGTTCGCGCTGGTGTCCTTCAGCGCGGGTGCGGAATCGATCGAGTTGCACAACGTGCGCGTGATCGATGTGCGAGCCGTCGCTCCGGCGCGCGCCGCCGATATCACCGTCGAGAACGGCCGAATCACAGCCATCGAAAAGCCGGGTGCGGCGTCAGGCAGCGGCAATCGGGTCATCGATGGCGAGCAGCGCTACCTGGTCGCCGGACTGTCCGAGATGCATGCGCACTTGCCGACGAACGCCGGCGAGCGCGCGGCCACCGAGGATCTCCTCAAGCTCTACGTCGCGAACGGCATCACCAACATTCGCAGCATGCTGGGTGATACCTGGCATTTGCAGCTTCGCGACGAGGTCGCGACCGGCAAAGTGCTGGGACCGCGCATCTTCGCCGGTGCGCCCTCTCTCAACGGTCGAACGGCGCCCGATCCCGCAACCGGCGCACGACTCGCGCGTGAGTACGCGGCGGCCGGGTTCGATTTCCTAAAGCTGCATCCCGGCTTGCGGTGTGACGTATTCGATGCGATCGCCCGCGCGGCCGACGCAGCCAAAATCCCGTTCGCGGGTCACGTGTCGGAGGATGTCGGCATCGACCGCGCGCTCGAGGCGCGCTATGCGGTCATCGATCATCTCGATGGCTACCTCGATGGGCTGGCCGATCCGCAGTGCCGACGTGACCGGCCACCCGGATTCTTCGGCATCGCGCTGATCGACTGTATGGATGCCGCGCGCATTCAACCGCTGGTGCAACGCACGCTGAGCGCAGGTACGTGGAACGTCGCTACAGAATCTTTCCTCGAGGGATTCGCTCACCCGCCCGCGAGCGTGGAAGCGCTACGCGCGCGTCCCGACATGAAGTATCTGCCGCCGGCGACTGCGGAGAACTGGATGAGCGCCCGGGCGCGCTTCCTCGGTGCGCAAGCGCCGACGCCGGCGCAGTTCGACCGGTTCCTGGATTTGCGCCGGCGGTTGATTGACGCCCTGCAGGATTCCGGCGCGCCGCTCCTGGTCGGCTCGGATGCGCCACAGATCTTCAATGTGCCGGGTTTCTCCGCGCACAACGAGATGACGGCCCTCATGAAAGCGGGCGTTCCCCCGCATGTTGTCCTGCAGGCGGCAACCGTGAACGTGGCACGTCATTTCCGACGCGAGAGTGAGTTTGGTCGCGTGGCGGTGGGTCAGGCGGCGGACCTGGTGCTGCTCGATGCCAATCCGCTCGAGAGCATAGACAACACGCGAAAGATTGCCGGAGTCATGGTGCGCGGCCAGTGGTTCGATCGCGCTGCTCTCGACGCGATGCTTGCCGGCGTCGCCGCACGGCAAGCATCGCGCTAGGCCCGACGGCAGAGCTGGAGGGCAGCCCTACTTGGCCGAACCCACCTGGACGGGCTTCTCGGTCTTCGCGCGGTGCAGGGCCGTGAGCTGCGGCTGGTTGATGCTCGCGACCGCATCCTGGATCGCGGCCTGGTAGCAGCGTTCGAAGGTCTGCACGCGGCCGGCATCGTATGGAGAGGAGCTGTCGGTGCACACGAGGCGCGCGCTGCGCTCGATGCGTTGGTAGAGCGTCGCGACGCCTTCCGCCTTGGCCAGGTCGAGATCGCGGAACTTGACCGTGATGTTGGATTCGCTCGTCGGCTCTGCAGCCTGCGCCGGTGCGAGGGTCGCCAGGGCGGCGGTGAACGCGAAGGCAGCAATCGATCGTTTCAGCAGAGTGTTCATTTCGGTTCTCCCGTATTCCGTTTTCCATCCGCCGGACCAGCGATGCGATCCGTCGGGCCGGGGGGTAACATCTCCCGCCGGGGCCTGAAGAATCTTTACCGCCCCGCTGAAACCCTCTGAAATCTTCTGAAAGGCCGGATGAGCCAACCCGCCCAACCAGTTACGTACGAGTTCGATCGCTTCCGGGTCGATGCCACGCAGCGGTTACTGCGATCGCGCGCGGACGGTGAACCGATCCCGCTGACCTCAAAAGCCTTCGAGACTCTGCTCTATCTCGTCGAGCATCCCGGCCAGCTCGTGGACAAGACCGAGCTGATGCAGGCGGTGTGGCCCAACGTGGTCGTCGAAGAGAACAACCTCAACCAGAGCATCTCCGCCGTGCGGCGGGCGCTCGGTGAGAGCGCCCTCGAGCATCGCTTCATCGTGACCGTGCCGGGTCGTGGCTACCGCTTCGTAGCGCCGGTCAAGACGTTGTCGAATCCTGGGCAAGAGGACCCGATAGTCTCTCAGCCGACGGACGCTGCGCCGGCGGTGGCGCCCCCAGGCACTGGCCCGTCGGCGCCGGCGTCCTCCGAGCGTCCGCTTGCATCGCTCAAGTCGCGACGCGCGGCGATTCTTGCAAGCGCGATCGTGTTGGTCGCTGCGGGCGCCTGGTTCTTGTGGCAGTCCTTCGCCGATCGAACCCCGGCCCCCCGAGTAGCAGAAGATTCCGCAACGCCGCCGCCCGCCGCCGGCAAGCAGCGACTTGCGGTCCTGCCTTTCGAAAACCTGAGTCCCGATCCAGCTAACGCGTTCTTCACCGACGGTCTGCACGAGGAAATCCTGTCGACGCTTGCGCGTCGCGCACCCGGACTCGACGTCATTTCGCGCACCACCATGATGGGATATCGCGTCGCGCCCAGGCCGGTGCAGCAGGTCGCGCGGGAGCTCACAGCCTCACACGTCCTCGAGGGGTCGGTGCGGCGCGAGCAGAACAAGGTGCGCCTCACGTTGCAGCTCATCGATGCGCGCAACGACCGCCACCTGTGGTCGCAGAACTACGATCGCACGCTGAGCGATGCCCTGACTCTGCAGAGTGAGGTAGCCAATGAAGTGGCGTCGCAGCTATCGGTGCAGCTCGTCAGCCGGCCGTCGCATGCGGCGGCGGCCCCAAGTAACCCGGAGGCCTACGATCTGTATCTCAAGGGGCTGCTCGCACGCCAGTTCGTGGGGCCTTTGGCCCCGATAGAAAAGTTTCGCGATGTCGAGGAGCTTTTCAGCCGCGTGATCGAGCTCGATCCCGGATTCGCGCCCGCCTATGCACAGCGCTCCACGTTCCGGGGCGCGATGTTCGCCTTCAACTACGATACGAGCGAGGCGCAGGTGCGCCGCATTCGCGAGGATGTCGACGCCGGTCTCAAGCTCGCTCCGGACGATCCGGAGACGCTGGCCTCCGAAGCGCTCTATTGGAGCTGGGTCGAGCGCGACTTGCCGCGCGCGCTCGCGACTTTCGAGGCGGCTGAAACCGCTGGTCTCGCCGACACGATGTTCATGGGCGGCAAGTCGATAACCCTCACGCGCCTGGGCCGCATCGACGACGCTCTGCGAATGGACCGACGCCTGATGGCCCTCGATCCGGGCAACCCCTTCATCCTGGGAAGCGCGGTGGCCAACTTGTACCTGGCGCGCAAACCCGAGGAAGCGATGCGCGCCGTCAAGCGGGCGCTCGAACAGTTTCCAGGCGGCTTGCCGCTCGAGTTCGTGCGGGGCCAACTCATCTTCGGTTACACGGGCAGAGCTGACGAATGGCGGGCCACGCTCGATCGCACCAGCCAACTGCTGCCTGCGGCCGTGCTGGTCGATCAGCATTTCAATCTGCTGCGGATGGAGGGTCGCTACGCGGAGCTCAAGACCGTTCTCGACGGCATCGCGGAGCCGTCCGTGCGCGTGATCGCGGGAACCGGGGCCAGCAGCCTGTTTGGCGTCGGCCATAGACCCACGGCGCTCTATCGCGGCTGGGCCGCGCTGCTGCTCAACGATACTGCAGCGGCCGCCAGGCACGGGCGCGAAGTGCTCCAGTTCGTGACGAATCAGAAAGAGACCGGCCGCAACCAGTGGTTCCTGCGTCTGCTGCAATTACAAGGGCACACGTTCCTCGGAAACCGCGAAGCGGCTATGGCAGCCGGGCGGGATGCGCTGCAACTGATGCCCGCCACGCGCGACGCGCTCAGTTGGCTTCCTACGGCCGCCGGAGTCGCCGCGGCCTACGCCTGGTCAGGGGCCGAGGATGAGGCGGTGGCTCTCCTCGAAGAATATTCGAGCGCGACGCCGGGACCCGGACCGGCATTGATCACGCGCGATCCTCTCTTCAGCGTGCCGCTCGGGCGCAACGAGCGTTATCGCGCTCTTGCCAGCCGGCTCGAGGCGCAGATGCGGTCGACGAAGTTGTGAATCGCGGGAGGGCCTCTCATCCGCAGCAGCAGGACAACTGTTGCTCCTGCTGCCGCGGGAGAGGAATCGACTTAGAACGTGAAGCGGGCGAACACGCCGTACTCGGTCACGTCGTCGGACATGCCGACGCGGGCACCGAGCGAGAACATGTCGGTGAACTGGTAGAGACCACGCAGCGCAAGGCCGGTGTCATCGCTTTCACCCACATCGACGTACTGGATCTCGCCCGTGAGGTCCAGGCGATCCATCGCCACGCCGCGCACGCCAGCCGAGAGCATGTAGCCGTTCTCGCTGTCGCTCGCGCTGCCGAAGCCCGGCACGCTGACATCGATGCTCTGATCGACGTAGGCGAGCTTGCCGATGAAGTCGACGCCGTCGCTCATCGGGAAGTGACCGCCGAAGCCGATCTGGATCTCGTCGACGTCCGCATCAACGCCGGCCTCGCTGAACGACGCCACGTTGTACTCGGCAAAGCCGAGCCAGTTCGTGCCGAAGCCAACCGAACCGCCGATGAAGTAGCCGTCGCCATCTTCATTGGGCGCATCGAAGTC
>DATIEU010000351.1:0-7425 GCA_035455565.1 Steroidobacteraceae bacterium
AATGGTCACCCGGTCCGTACAGCCCTCTCCGGGCGGCGTCGGATAAGGACAGGGGTTCAGGTTGTTCGGGGTTTCCTCGTGGTTGAGCGTGAAGGTGAAGGTCAATGGACCCGTTGGGACACCGTCCACGCTGAGGACGAGAACCACATCGAGCTGAGTTGAAGTCAGAGAAGGATCGCCGACTTCGAAGTTGCGATGCGTAAATGTCCCGAGTGAAAAGAACGGGATGGGCCCGGGGAACGTCTGCGGGGGCGGGAGCGAAGCGGTGAAGTCATAACCGCTTTGTGGTGTGCCTGACGTGGTGCCCCACCTGATGATCGATGTCGGGTCGCCGTTGGTGATGACCGGATCACCCGGCTGACTTCCGGGGAGGTTGTCCACCGGGTCATGCCAGTTTCCGACAACGGACAGGTAACTGATCTGGGCCGCCGACGCGTTCCCCGTCAGAACCAGAGCGGCCAATGCAGAAACCAGTGCGCTGATGAATGACTTCTTCATTGCGCTACCGCTGACGTGTTACTCCGATGTCGCGGCCGTTGCGGGTGCGTGCAAGCGTCTCTCTCCGTTGCCGTGCGACCGTGTCGCGAGAGGGACCGCAGAGCTCCTTCACGTGGAGCCCCATTCCGGCGGTCCCGCTGTCATAGAGCTCGCGCTCCGTAGACCGGTGACTTTGCGTCGCCACCTTTCGGTGGCTTTGCCTTTGTCCGAATCCTGCAAGACTCATGATCGACGACTCACTTGCGACTCCTACGCCGCCGGCAAGAAATCGATCGGATAAACGATGGTGATGGCCGGCACTTCCTTGGCACCGAAGTCGAATCCCTTCACACGGTCCACGACCTGTGCGACGAGGTCCGGCGCCTTCATGTCGGTCGCGTGCAACTGGCAGAAGGACACGCTGCCATCCGGCTCGATCGTCAGGCGCAGGATCATCTGGCCCTGCAACGTCGGGTCCTTGCGCAGCTCGCGGTTGTAGAGGCGATAGAGCGCCGACTTGTAGCGGTCGAAGACGATCTGAATTTCCTCGTCCGTGCGCGCGAGGCCGGGGCCGTTGCTCAACGGACGCTCCCCGGGCCCGACCGCGGTAATGTTGCTCGAGGCCTGGGTCAGCGCTGCGCCCTGCATCGGGCCACGCACGCCTCCGCCGTCGGTGCCGAAATCGCGACTGAGTGAGGCGAGTCTGATGCCGCCGCTCGATCCGGGCGCGTTGGTCGTCAACATCGAGCGCTCCGGCCGCGATGCCCCGTTCGCGTTCGAGTTGTTGATGCGTGCCTGCGAGCCGAGCCGCGGGACCTGGGCCTCCTTGATCTGCGCGAGCTTCTCGCGGAAGGCGAGAATTCCCTGCTCCGGTTTCGGTTCATCGGCGGGTTCAGGCTCCGGCTGCTCAGCCTTGACGACGCGTTGCGGCTCCGGCTCCTCGACCGGCTTCTGCTCGACGAGCTTCTCTTTGGGCTCCGGCAGAATCACGGGCGGCGGTGCCGGCTTGGGCAGCTCCTCCATCATCAGGGTCACGACGCGCTCCGGCACTTCGGCCTGCTCCTCGAGGACGTGCAGGGGCAGATTGATCAGCGGAAGAATGAGCGCAATCAGGAAGCTCGCGAGTAGCGCGATGGCCAGCGATTTGCGGAAACGCCGGTCGTCCTCGACGCCGCGCGTCCACGCGGGCACCGGCTCGAGGGAACTGATCGCTTCGATCTCGCGCTCGACAATCCATTCGTGCTTGCGCCGCTCCTCCTGCTCGAGCGCCTCGAAGACATCGTCCTCGAGCAGATAGGTGTCCTCCTGCTGCCGGTCGATCTCTGCGAGCAGGCCGCGCCGGCGCTCCTCGATTTCATCGACGCGGCTCTGGAAGACCTCCACGCGCTCTCGCACGCGGCGCATCTGCTCGTCACTCGCGGCGGCGGCAGTCTTGTCGTCCCAGAAGAGCGCCGCTCCCCCGGTCTTCTTGAGCTCCTCCAGTGCGCCACACGCGTCTTGCAGCAGCCGGTGCTGCGTGCGCTCGGTGGCCAGCGCTTCGAGCTCCGCTTCGACCGCGCGCAGATCGCGCACGAGTGCGTCGAGCTTCTCGCGCGCCTGCTCGAGCTGCGCCGCCAGTTCCAGGGCGGTCGCGGCGGGTTCTTGACCTGTCGCGGCGCCTTGATCCGTCGCGGCGCCTTGATCTGTCGCGGCGTATTGATCCGTCGCGGCGTCCTGATCTTTCGCGGCGTCCTGATCTATCGCGGCGTCTTTGGCTGTTGCGGCTACCATGAGTTCTACCCGGTGGAATGATTGGGCGTGCGCGCGGGGCTCACGCGGTCTCGAGACCAACGGCATCGAGCGGCTTGTCGCGCTCGATGACGGCGAGTGAAATCTTGCCGTACGAGGCTGCGGTGCAGGTCGCCATCACCTTCTTCACCACTTCGTAGGGCAGGGACTTGTCGGCCAGCACGGTGATCTCGTGCGCAGCGAGCCGTGCGTTCCTGGCGTCTGAGGCCTGGCCGACGAGCAACGGCCGATCGAGCACGGCGCGCAGCGGCTCGATGAGTGGCGTGCCGGAGCCGTTGATCTCCGCCAGGGTGGCGATCAGCTCGCCCTGCACGAAGAGCTGATCCTTGGTGATCATCACGACCACCGACTGCTTGGGCGGCGCCTCGGCACTCGACTGCGGGATCTCGACGTCCTTCGCGTTCTGCACGATTTCCACGTTGGTGGAGTAGACGAGGAGGAACGCCACCATCACCGACAGAATGTCGATCAGCGGAATGAGATTGAGCTCCGCATCGGCACGGTAGTGCATGGCGTTCTTCATGCGGGTGCGTACAGGGATCAACGTGCTCATGGTGCGTCTCCAACGGCGATGCGGGTGAACAACGCCACTCGCGTGGGTTGCGCATCGCCACTCTCGTCCGCGATCTGCTGATCTTCAGTCCCGACCTCACCGGAGAGGGATGCCGGAGGCATCTCCCGGCTGCGGATCGCGTCCATCACCTGGATGAGGTTGTCGTACTCGACGTCGGGCTCCATCAGCACCGAGGCGCTATCGACGCTCGGGTTCGAGCGTTTCAGGGACAGCGCGAGATCGGACAACGTCTTCAGGTCGTACTCGCCATTGATCGTCGGTAGCGCCGCGATCTGCGTGGTACCGTTGGTCAACTCCAGCCCCTCCTTGCGCACGATGACCTCGAGCCTGAAGGTGGGCGCAGCGGCATTGCTGTCCGCAGCGCTCGGGAGGTCGAGCTGCAGCACCGTGATGCGTGCAAACACCGCCGTCATCAGCAGGAACGTGACCAACACCGTGAAGATGTCGATCATCGGCACCAGCAGGAGCTCGGCCGGCTTGCGCGCGCGACGCAGGTGAGAGTCGTACATGGGCGATCCTCAGGCCACCGCGCGCGGCAGCTCCACCGGGCCTTGCAACACGGTCCGCTGGCGACTCGTGAGCGCCGTCAGGAACTTGATCGACACCGATTCCAGGCTTTCGATGAGCTGCGTAGTCTTGGTCTGCAGCAGCGCATGGATGACCAGGAACGGCACCGCCGTCACCAGGCCGAAGGCGGTGCAGTTCATCGCCTCCGAGATGCTGGCCGACAGCAGGTTGGCCTTCTCGGCCGGGTTGACGGTCGCAACCGCGGCGAAGGCGCTGATCAGACCGCTCACGGTACCCAGGAGCCCGAGCAGCGTCGCGACGTTTGCGAGCGTCGCGAGGTAATGCGTGCGCTTCTCGAGCTGCGGCATGATTTCCGTCATGCGTTCCTGCATCGCGGTCTTGACGTCGTCGCGGCGACGCACAGCACCCTGCAGCGCCAGGCCCATGCTGAGCAGACGGGCGATAGCCGAGTCATCCTTGCTGGTGAGCTCGCGGGCCTTGTCGAAGTCCCCACTCGCCAGTGCCGGCTCGATCTGGTTCCAGACGTTACGATTCTTCACGCTCATGCGCGTGAGACTGACGTAACGCTCAATCGCGATCGCGGTGCCGACTGCCCCCACGAGCAGGATCGGCAGCATGAACGCGCCACCCTCGACGAAGAACTTCACGATTGAATAGAAAATGTCCACCGTTGCACCCTCCTGATCACCATTCACTTTGAATTCGTGCGAATCTGGTAGTAGGCGAGCTCCCGCAGGAACACGTCTTTGTCCACCGGCTGAGTCGAGTCATCCAGGAGCTTCGAGAGTCCCGGCGCATCGCCGAGCTGCGAGCTCTTCCAGGGAACGATGACGAGTGACTTGGGCGCCTCGTCGTTGCCGAGGATCGACATGCCTGACATCTCCACGTCGCCCTGGGGCTTGTCCTGTGACTTCGACTCACCGTCAGCCTTGGGCTTCTTGCGCTGGGCATCATTCGCGGCAGCCTCCGACTGTTGCGGCTTCTGTTTGGACTGCTCCGGCGCTCCGGCCGGAACAGCGTCGTCAGCCGCGACCGAAGCCGCGGCCAGCAAGAGCGTCGTCGAGAGGATGAGCGTGCGGAACATGGGTCCTCCTACTGGCTCGTCCTGGCTCGCAGGTCCGCAATCCACATGGCGGCGTTCGCGTCACCCGGCACCGTCTGCTCGTACGCGACGTAGTTGTCGAGCGCACACTGCAGATCCGCGAGATACAGATCGCAGAGAATCGCCAGATTGAGCCGCGCGAAGTGAAATCCCGGCGAGAGCGCGATCGCCTGCTCGTAGCTCGCGCGCGCCGCTGCGAACTCGCCCTTCCGGCGGTAGAGCATGCCCAGCTCGTTGTACGCGACCGGGTGGCGAGGATTGAGCTCGAGGGCGGTCTTGAGGCTCGCAATGCCCTTGTCCAGATCGCCTGATCTGCCGTACGCGATGCCGAGATCGATATGCGGCGCGGTCACATCGGGTGCGCTTTCGGTAACCTTGAGCAGCAATGCGATGCCCTGCTCGTATTGCTCCTGCCCGAGCAAGCGCGTGGCGTTCTCGTAGTTGCTGCGCGTTTCGAGCGCGACTCGCACTTCCTCGGCGATCGTGAAACCCGTGGCGTCCTGCTGAATCTCCGCCTTCGCGGCGTGCCTGGTAGCCGACGTCCTGCTCGCAGGTGTGGTGGACGCGCACGCGATGAGGGTCAGCGCGGCGGCAGTCGCCAGCGCCGCGCGGCAGGTCAACATCAGCACTCGCTTTTCAGTCCGCGGCGACATGCTCTAGTCCTCGGCAGGCAAGTGCTCGAAAAGGATCGTCTCGCCGGTGCTGGCGCTCGGCGCCGTCAGCGCTGATACCGCCGGCGGCTCGGCCGCTGGCACTGTGGTGTCAGGCTCTGCCTGGATCGCCGCCGGCCGCTCCGGCTGTCGATACACATAACGATCGATCGATCCCAGGAAACCGCTGCTGATCTCCGACTTCGCGTATCGCCCGGGCTTCAACACCGCCAGGCGCGCGAGACTCTTGTCGATCCACGCGTTGTAGGTGCCGCCACTCATGAGCTCGAGATTCTTTTCGTGAACTGCAATCGCCTTCTCTTCCAGCGGGAATGCTTCCTCTTCGAGAGCAAGCTCGTATTCCTGCAGCTCGCCCGCCTTGAGCCCGACGGGACGCTCTGATTCGACGAGGGAGCGGCTGAAATTCGAATAGACCTCGGCCATGTAGAAGGTGGCTGCCGCGGTCACCTCGCCGACCTCGTAAGCGACCAGGTTGCCGAAGGCCTCGAGTGCCGCGTCCATGGCGCGCCGCTTTTCCTGCAGGCTCTGCTCGAAGGGCTGCACCAGGTTCAGCCCCGCGAAGTGCTCGTACAGCGGCTCCGCAAGGACCAGCGAGCCGCGGGCTGCGAGATTGCGCGTACGGTCTGTCCGCTCGCTGCCGGCGCTCGCATCGAGGCGCACGATCGCCTCGAGCTGCTCGCGATAGCGAGCCTGGTCATTTCTGCTCTTGTGAATCTCCGCGATCTTGAAGCGCGTCTCCGCAGCGGTTTCCACCGGCTTCGGGTACTGCTCCACATAGCGCGAGTAGACGTCCACCGCGCGATCACTGCTGTGCGCCTGCTGATAGAGATCCCCGGCGAGCAGCAGCGCCTCGGCGCGCATCTCGGGATTCTCGGACTCCGTGGCAACCCGCTCGTACTCGGCGGCGGCCTGTGGCAGCTGGCCGGCTTCGCGGCGGATGAAAGCGATCTGCTTGGTCGCGTCCTTCTGCATCTTGTGCTCGGGGTAGGTGCGCCGGAAGTCGTCGAGCACTTCCGCTGCGGCCGTCCAATCCTGCAAGCGCATCAGCGCCGCACCGGCGTCGTATTCCGCGCCAGCGCGGATCTTCGAGGTAGGCGCTGCGAGCTTGATGCGCAGGAAGTGATCGGCAGCCGCGCGGTATTCGCCCAGCTCATTGGCCTGCTCGCCCTGCTTGTAGATGGAGGCCGCCAGGTTCTCCACCAGCGCCGCACGCGTGTCGTCTTCCTGAGCGGTCGCCTCGAGTACGCGCGCATAGGCCTGTTCAGCTTGCGGATAGTCGGCCAGGTCGAACGACGCGTGTGCTACGACGACCCACGCTGTGCGGCGTACCGCGGGCGCCGCGCCCGGGAAAGCGTCGATGAGCTTCTGCGCTGACGTCCGCGCGAGCGCGAAGTCCTTCATGTCGTACAGGTCTTCGGCGGCGGCACCCAGTACGACCGCGGCGTGCTCGTGCTGCGGAAAGGTATCGGCGAACTTGAGCGAGCTCGCCACCGTGTCGCGCCTCGCCGCGTCCTTAGCTTCCGGGCTCACGACCTTGAGATGCTCGCGGTGCGCATAGATGGCCGCATAACCGGCCGCCGCAGACTGTGCGTGCGCTGGGTAGCCGTAAGCCGTGCGTTCGTACTCCCGGGCGGCTCCCGCCTGATCCCCGTTTTCGCGCAGGAGATCGGCCAGCTGATAGTTCATCGGCGCGGCTTGCGGATCGTCGTGGAAGGACTCGAGGAACTCGCCGTACCAGCGCGCCGCCTCCGCGTAGTTGGCAGGCTTCTCCTGCACCTTGCCCGCGTCCTGGTACTGCGCGTGGTAGTGATTGGCGAGGTCCGTGACGTTCTTCTTCAGGTCAGCCAGCACCTGAGGCGAAGTCCCCACGTCGAAGTGCTGCCAGTATTCGGCCTTCAGACCATAGCGGGTCACGAACTCCTTCTTGGAGTCGAGCACGAGTTTCGGAAAGCCGCCGGTCTCGTAGATCTCGATCACGCGCATGCTGAAGCGCGGAGCCGCTGCATGCAGCGGATAGAGCTTGACGAACGAGCGGTACACCGTTGCGGCGTCGTTGTACCTGAGCTTGACCAGGTAGAACTCGCCGAAGTAGCGGTACACGCGGTCTTCGTAGGCGCGGTGCCCGTTCGCGGCAAAGTACTCCCCCACGACTTCCGGCCCGCCGAGGTTCGAGAGACTCAGGCTCACGACCTGGAACGTATCCTCGATGCGCCGTTCCTCCTCCTCGTCGTGCGCCGCATCGAAGTCGTAGCCGCTCGCGACCTTGTGGTCGAGCAGCGCGAAGT
>DATIEU010000352.1:0-4959 GCA_035455565.1 Steroidobacteraceae bacterium
CGCTTCTGTCGCTTCCACGGCCACGGCGCGATCCCGGCGCGGACGCTCGAGACAGCAGAGCTCACCCGCCACATCTCCTTGCTTGCGAATGTCGTAGATGATCTCTCGGCCGTTCTCGGTGATTGTTCCCGTCCTTACGACGCCGCGCCGAACAAAAAACAGGGTACGTTCACGATCGCCGAGGTCGTACAGCACTTCGTCTTTCGCGAAAGTCCTCGCGACGTGATTCGGTAACGGGATGTCGCAGAACCCGCCGCGGAAGATCGGGACCAATGCAGAGGACAGACCTGTTAGCGGAGCCGCGGTGTCGTCGGTCAGTGCCATTGGATTGCCTCCTGGTACATGAGCCACGCTTCGTTCCTCAACCCCGGAGCATTGGAAGAATTGCACGACTTGACCATGCGTACAATCGGGGGGAGCACGTACGCCGGCGATGCGCCGGCAAGCGGAGTTCGGCCTCCGCGATGTGCAGCTCGCTCGACGGCTCTCAGCTCAGCAAGGCGCGACGAAGCCCATCGATGGCTTCGATACCCAGCCGCAGTATTCATCGTTTGTCAAAAGCAACGCGAAGACTAGACTCAGTTCTATTCGCAGTACCCATTGAATGTCGCGTGCTGGGGCCGTCGCTGATCTGCCCAATCGCGATAGGTTGAATTTTCTTGGGATGGCACCATGAACAGAACTCACCAACTTCACGAGCTCGGCCAGAGTCTGTGGCTCGACAACATTACGCGCGAGCTGCTCGATAACGGCGGACTGCGTCGTTACGCCGAGGAGTATTCCATCACCGGCTTGACGTCCAATCCGACCATCTTCGATAACGCGATTAGAAATACCTCCGCCTACGACGTCGGTATTCGGCAGAAGGCGCGCGGCGGATTGTCCGGCGAGACGTTGTTCATGGAGCTTGCGCTCGAGGACTTGGCTCGCGCCGCCGACTTGTTTCTGCCCATTTTCACAGCGACCGACGCTGTGGACGGTTGGGTCTCCATGGAGGTGTCGCCGTTTCTGGTGGACGACTCGAAGGGCAGCGTCGACTCAGCCCTGCGGATTCGCTCGCAAGCCGCGCGACCGAACCTGTTCGTCAAGATTCCCGGAACACCGGCCGGGGTTACCGCCATCGAGGAGGCCATTTTCGCGGGTGTGCCGATCAACGTGACCCTGCTGTTTTCTTGCGAGCAGTATGTGGCGGCCGCCGAGGCGTATTTGCGCGGAATCGAACGCCGTATCGCCGCCGGGCTTGATCCGCGGGTCGATTCGGTCGCCTCGCTGTTCGTCAGCCGCTGGGACAAGGCGGTGATTGATCGGGTGCCGGCGGACCTGCGTAATCGGCTTGGAATTGCGGTGGCCGCGCGAACCTATCGCGCATATCGGGAGCTCTTGGCCTCGACCCGCTGGCGCAGGCTTGCAGCGGTCGGCGTGCGCCCGCAGCGATTACTCTGGGCGAGCACCGGAACGAAGGATCCTACGGCCCCTGCCACTCTATATATAGAAGCGTTGGCCGCGCCCGACACCATCAACACCATTCCAGAGAAGACGTTGCGGATATTCGCCGAGCAAGGCGTGCTTCGGGGCGTGATGGCCGACGATGGCGGGGATGCCGATATGGTGCTTGCACGCTTCGAGCAGGCAGGTGTTGGTGTTCAGCAGCTCGCGACGCAACTGCAGCGTGAGGGCGCGCAGGCGTTCGTAAGGTCATGGCAGGAGCTGATGCAGCGCATCGCATCAAAGAGCGCGACGCTCACGCACGCGCGCGAGGCGCACGCGTGACTGCCAATCTGCAACGAACCGGTCGAGCTACACGGGCACCCCTGACGGAGCGCCCGCAGTGGCGCTTCCTGCAGCAACACGTGACGGAGATTGGGGACCGGCATTTGCGCGAGCTGTTCGCGGAGGATCCGCCGCGCGGCGAGACTTTCACGGCGGAAGCCGCAGGGCTCTATCTCGACTATTCCAAGCAGCGCATCACCGGCGCGACGCTGCGCCTGTTGCGGGAGCTCGCCGGCGCTTGCGGTCTTTCGGAGAGGATCGAGGCGATGTTTCGTGGCGACCGGATCAACGTCACCGAGCAGCGCGCGGCGCTGCACGTCGCTTTGCGGGCACCGGCTGGCGAACGCATCCTCGTCGAAGGCAGTAACGTCGTGGCCGAAGTGCACGCCGTGCTCGATCGCATGACGGCGTTCGCCGAACGCGTGCGCAGCGGCGCGTGGACCGGCCATACCGGCAAGCGTATCCGCAACGTCGTCAACATCGGTATCGGCGGTTCCGACCTCGGCCCGGTGATGGCGTACGAGGCGCTGCGTCACTATAGCCAGCGCGACCTGGTCGTGCGTTTCGTCTCCAACATTGACGGCACCGATTTCGTCGAGGCGGTGCGCGACCTCAAGCCCGCCGAAACCCTCTTTGTCGTGTGCTCGAAGACGTTCACCACGCTGGAGACGTTGACCAACGCACGCGCCGCTCGCGCGTGGGCGCTGCGCGCGCTCGGCGATGAGAAAGCAGTGGCGAAGCACTTCGTCGCGGTGTCGACCAACGCCGCGGAAGTAGCCAAGTTCGGTATCGACCCGGAGCAAATGTTTGGCTTTTGGGACTGGGTGGGTGGTCGCTACTCGATGAGCTCGGCGATCGGTCTCTCGACGATCTTGGCGATCGGCTCCGCCAACTTCCGCGCGCTCCTCGCGGGGTTCAACGCGATGGACGTGCATTTTCGAAGCGCGCCGCTCGAGCAAAACCTGCCGGCGTTGCTCGGGCTGATCGCGCTCTGGAACAGCAATTTTCTCGGGGCGTCGACGGTCGCAGTGCTGCCCTATGAGCAGTACCTCAAGCGTTTTCCGGCCTACCTGCAGCAACTAACCATGGAGAGCAACGGCAAGCACGTAACGCTCGGCGGCGCCCGTGTGGATTATTCGACTGGGCCGATCTACTGGGGAGAGCCCGGCACCAACGGCCAGCATTCGTTCTACCAACTGATTCACCAGGGCACTCATTTGATCCCCTGCGATTTCATCGGTTTCTGCGAGCCGTTGAATCCGCTCGGGGAACAGCACGACTTGCTGATGGCCAACCTGTTCGCTCAGAGCGAGGCGTTGGCGTTCGGCAAAACCGCCGCCGAGATCGAGTCGGAGGGCGGGACACCGCCGGCGCTCGTGCCGCACCGTACGTTCGAGGGTAACCGGCCGAGCAACACCATCCTCGCGCAGCGACTCACCCCGCACGCGTTGGGCGCGTTGGTCGCACTGTACGAGCACAGCGTGTTCGTGCAGGGCGTGATCCTGAACATCGATTCGTTCGACCAGTGGGGGGTGGAGCTTGGCAAGGCGCTGGCGAAGCGCACCGCAGCTGCAATCGCCGGGGCGAACCCTCCCGAGTTCGAGCACGACAGCTCCACGAATGCGCTGATCCGCCGTTATCGCCGGCTCCGAGGCATGCGCACATGAGACCCGCGGTCCACGCGCTCGCCGGCAAGCCGGCGCCCAAATCACTGCTGGTCGATGTGCCGCGATTGATCAGTGCGTACTACGGTGAACGTCCCGATCCTGCCGTGCCGGCGCAACGTGTGGTGTTCGGCACCTCGGGTCATCGAGGCTCGGCGCTCGAGAATAGTTTCAACGAAGCCCATGTGCTCGCGATCAGTCAGGCGGTTTGCAACTATCGAAAACGCCAAGGAATCGACGGCCCCCTGTTTCTCGGCTTCGATACCCATGCGTTGTCGGCTCCGGCGTTCGCCAATGCGCTGGAGGTACTGGCGGGCAATGGCGTCGAGGTGATCATCGCTGCCGGCGACGAATACACGCCAACGCCCGCGATCTCGCACGCGATTCTGCGCTACAACCTGAGCCGCAAGAGCGGACTCGCCGACGGCATCGTCATCACGCCGTCGCACAATCCGCCCGACAGCGGCGGCATCAAGTACAACCCGCCAAGCGGAGGCCCGGCCGACATCGGCATCACGGGGTGGATCGAAACCGAGGCCAACACGTTGCTCGCTGGCACGCTTAAAGACGTCCGCCGCATCGGCTTGAGCCAAGCGCGCAGCGCCTCGACCACTCACTCCCATGATTTCGTGACCGCCTACGTGAACGATCTTGGCCAGGTGATCGACCTCGATGCGATTCGCTGCGCGGGCATCCGCATGGGAGTGGATCCGCTGGGTGGTGCCGGCGTCAATTATTGGCCGCGGATCGCAGAACGTTACGCTCTCGACCTCGACGTCGTCAGCGCGCAGGTCGATCCCACTTTCGGATTCATGACGTTGGATTGGGATGGCAAGATCCGGATGGATCCCTCGTCGCCGTACGCGATGCAGCGGTTGCTCGAGTTCAAGGATCGATACGAGATTGCGTTCGCCTGCGACACGGACCACGACCGCCACGGTATCGTCGCCGGAAGTGCCGGTTTACTGCCTGCGAATCACTATCTCGCGGTTGCCATCTTTTACCTTTTTCAGCACCGGCCGCGGTGGCGCGCCGACGCTGCCGTCGGCAAGACGCTGGTGAGCAGCCAGCTCATAGATCGCGTCGCTGCGAGGCTCGGACGGCCGCTCTACGAAGTGCCCGTCGGGTTCAAATGGTTCGCGGACGGGTTGCTCGACGGCTCGCTCGGCTTTGGCGGGGAGGAGAGCGGGGGTGCGTCTTTCCTGCGGTTCGATGGGAGCGTGTGGACGACAGACAAGGATGGCATCGTGGCGTCATTGCTGTCTGCCGAAATCGCCGCGCGCGGCCGAAGCCCCGCCGAGTTGTATCGCGATCTTACTCGCGACCTGGGCGAAGCTGTAACCGACCGCGTCGAAGTGTCGGCGACGCCTGAGGAGAAGCGAAGGATCGCCAGCCTCTCACCGCGGCAAGTGCACATCACCGAGCTCGCGGGCGAAAAGATCGATCAGGTGATTAGCTGCGCGCCGGGAAATCATGCGCCTATCGGCGGCATCAAGGTGGTCAGCGCAAACGGCTGGTTTGCCGC
>DATIEU010000353.1:0-26263 GCA_035455565.1 Steroidobacteraceae bacterium
AAGCTCATTCGGCTCGCGATCGAACAGGGCGGACTCGCTGAGCTGGCGCGCATCACCGAGGCCGTCGAGGCGACCGGTGGACTCGAATACACCGCACGCCTGGCACGCTCCGAATCCACAGCGGCAGTCGCGGCTCTCAACGGTATCGCCAACACGGATTACGCACGTGCGCTACGCGCACTTGCGGTTTTCGCCGTCGAACGCACGCATTAGCACGCGCTCAGTACTGAAACTCCAACTGGACCCAGAATTTTTCCGTGTCGGTCGCGAAGGTGTCGGCGCTGTAGTCCGCATACTTCAGCAGGCCGGTCAAGCGCTGCCAGCGCGCCAGGAGCAGGAGGTCGACTTCTGAGCCGTAGTCGAGCGCCTGGCGCTCCGAGCGAAAGTCGTGGTAGACGACCGAGGCCGAGAGGCTGTCGACGAGGCCAAGCCCCTTCTTCCCGTATCCAAGCGCCACATAGCGGTCATCGATCCCGTTCACGGGTGTCGTCAGGAACTTGTCCGCCCAGCCCTGGAACTTGTGCAGCGTCGCGAGCGGCGTACTGAATCCCCGCACGCCGTCGCCGCCGAGCACCTCGATGCCGGCAGTGGCGTTCCAGCCCTTCATCGTCCCCGCCAGCTCCGCCGCGAGGTACTCGGTGCTGGTGTCGAGCGGATTGTTGGCGCGGTCTTCCTGATCAGCGTAGGTGATGAACCCGGCGAGCTTCACGCCTGGCGCCAGCTCGTATTGTCCCACGTAGCGAGCGCCGAAAGTCGCAGTGGAGTCGTTGGCGGCTTGCTCGAATTCGAGCAGGTACGCAAAACCCGTGAACTTCCCGATCGGCGTGTCGTAGGCCACGTTAGCGAGATAGTTGTCGCCGGTGTAGCGCCCAACAGGAGAGTCCGGCCCCACCACGCGGTTGACCTGGTCCAGGTAGACGAGATCGATCGTGAGTCCGGTTACGGACTTGTTGGTGAGGCGCAGCGCATCGAACGTTTGCTCGTTCTGGCGCCACGCGACGTTGTCGATGAAACGTTGATCGTCATAACTGATGCGTTGGCGGCCGAGCACCACGGTCGTATCCGGGATCGAGGTGTTGGCGATCTGCAGGCGGTTGACTTCGTAGGCCTCCGGATCGGAGACCACGGGAAACTGTGTCTTGCCGTTGATGGTGTCGTTGTAGTCGTCCTGCAGCGGCCACAGGAGTTCGGCCTCGGCGAGCAACTTGAAGCCCCGCGCCTCACGGGTCTCGAAGCCGAGTCGGCCACGCAGGGTGAGCGCACTGGCGTTTTCCGGCAGGCCCTCCTGGTCCACGGATTCCGAGCGCAAACGCAGATCGGCAAGCGGCTTGATCGCGGGGAGCGCCTTCGCGGCCGTATTCACTTCTTCTTCCGCGTTCGCCCAATGGCTCGTCAGGATCGCAAGTAGTGCGAGCGGCAAGAGACGGAATTGGTCACGCATGACACACGGATTCTCCGGTGTCGGCCGGCTCCCCCCAATACGCACAACTGCCTACCAACGGCCACAGCATGGCATTGCGGCAAACACGGAGTTCTTTGGCGAGAATCAATCCGCGGTCGGTTGCGCAACAGCCTCGGCTTGAGCGCGATCAGGCATGAGTCCTCCGACCTTGGCGGGCGCGCTCTCGACGAGGAAGAGGGACAGCACGCCGCCCATCACGGCGCAACCCGCCTGCATGATGAAGGGCGCAGCCAGTGACGTCCGATCGGCAATCCAGCCCGCTAGCGCGGGTCCGCCAAATCCGCCGGTGATTTCTCCTATGCCCACGATCAGACCCATCGCAGTGGCCACATAGCGCGGTGAAGTGCTCTCCGCTGGGATAGTACCCATGAAGAGCGGAAACACACCCGAGGCGAGCCAGCCGATGAAGATCAGTGCCCCAAGGATGGGCAAGGGCCCGGGGTAATAGAGCGCGGCGATCGGCACCAGTACGCCCAGGAATGAGCCTCCGATCATGATCGGCTTGCGGCCGAAGCGGTCCGAAAGCGCTGGGACCAGGAACGCACCGACGGCGGCGCTGATTCCGAGCACGCTCATCAGGCCGCCCATGTCGGAGGGCGCGATGTGACGGTAGCTGGTGTAGAAAATCGGCATGAACGCCCACGCCAGCACCATCCACGGCACCATGAAGCAGCTGATGAGCACGCACAACCAGACGTTGCGTACCCGGAGCATTTGCGCGAGCCCCATGTGGCGCTCGCCGGCGGGCGCGTCGGCGCGTGCCGAGGGCGTCGGTCGCTGGGGCTCGCGCACGTATTTCCAGATCAGCAGCGCGCAGATCAGCCCGGGAATTCCCGCAATGAAAAACGACGCGCGCCAGTTGTAGTGCTCGGCAATCCACACCAGCACGAGCGGAGCGGCGAAAGACCCGAGCAGGTTGCTGAACAGGTTCTGCATCACGCCCATGTTCAGCCCGCGCCGCTTCTCGGTGGACACGGCGAGCATGATGGCCATTGCAACCGGCAGGTAGAGTCCCTCGGCAAGGCCCATCAGCAGACGCGAAGCGAGCAGTACCCCGAACGACTGGGCGATGCCCGACATGAACGAGCACAGCGAGAAAGACAGCACGGAAGCCAGCAGGAAGGGCTTCCGCACGCCAATGCGGTCCGACCAGGCGCCGAAGGCGTAAGCGGAAATCGCCCACGTGAGCGAGAGGGCCGAAGTGACGAGACCGATCTGCGTGTTGTTGAGCTTGAGATCGGTGGTGATGAACGGCACCAGGTTGCCGGCCGCGTTGCGATCGAAGAACAGGAACCCGAAGGTCAGCCCCAACAGGAGCAATACGCCGTTCTCGTAGGTGAACCATCCGCCGCGCGAGGGTGCGCCTGAGTTCATGTTTCGCTCCGGGTGGCAAACTCGATCGGCCGCTCGGCCGGCGGGCTCGCAGCTTGCGGCACGGCGCCGATTTCCTTGGAATAGCGGTACGGCCCAAGGATCAGGTAGATCGACGCCGAGAGCACGAGCCCCACCACGGTCGCCCAGATCATCACGTCGTACGATCCGGTCGTTTCGCGCACCCACCCGGTGAATGGCGCCGCGAGACCGAAGAAGAGCGCCATGATCGCCATCTGCACCGCGAACACCGTCGTGAACGAGCGCAAGCCGAAGAAACGCGTATGGAAGAACCCGCCCATCGGCCGGTGCGCGCCGAACGAGAATCCGAACAGCGCCGCCGCCAGGAACAACATCGGCGCACCACCGTGCGCCGCGGAGATCGAACCCAGGATGACGAACGAGGCCACCGAGAACAGTGTGAAGGGCGCCGAGACCTTTGCGGTCTGGAAACGGTCGAGCGCGAAGCCCCCGACAATCGTGCCGATCGCGCCCACGATCGTGAAGATGGACAGGTAGTTGGCCGTCTGTGACGCCTCGAACCCGCGTTCACTGAGCACCGCGGCGAGGAAGGTCATCAAGCCATTGCCGGGCACTGCGGCCAGGAGAATGGCGGCCACGATCAGCCAATACGTGCGGTTCGAGAGCACCTCCCGCGCAGTCATCCCTTCGAGGAGCGGCACGCTCACCGGCGCGCTCGCGGCTTGCGCTCCGGACCGTCGCGCGAAGAGCTTGCGCGACCCACCGACCACGCCGGGCTCTTCGAGCACGAAATAGAGCAGCGGCACGATCGCGATGATGGTGACGCCCATGATCACGAAGAGGCCGCGCCAGCCGAAACGTTCGATCAGGCCCTGGATGAGTTGCGGCAGGAAGGCAGCGGCCAGACTCGATTCTAGACCGAAGAGCGCCAGCGCCTTGCCGCGGTGCTGCGTGAAGAGCGCAGTGATTACCTTCGCATAGCCGATGGCCGTGGTGCCGAAGACGCCCAAGAGTCCGAAGCACAAGTAGAAATACGCGAGGCTGTGCGTATACGAGATGGCGATCGTGATCAATCCCACGAACACGGTGCCGCCAATGATCATGAGGCGCACACCGGTGCGATCGACGAGATAACCCAGCACCGGTCCCACAACACCGCCGCACCACATGAGCGCCGTCGTGGCGAAGCCATACTGAGTCGGCGTCCAGCCGAACTCGGCACTGATCGGCATGAACACGAGGGCGAGCGCCATCATGGGCATGATGCTGCTCGCGAACATCGAGCCCAACAGCACCGCGCCCGCGATCTTCATCTTCCGCAGCGAAAAATCGGATTCGGGCTGCGGATGCATAGGAATATCAGCGCTTGGTGTTGGCGTCGCGTTCCGCACGGCGCTTGGTCATCGCGTCGACACGGCCTTGCATGCCGGGATCGTCCTTGGGGTCGGGAAGCGCCGCGATCACTTTCTTGTTGAGCTCGATCAGTGGCTCGCGGAATTCCGCGTAGGGAATCACGTACAGCTCATTCTTCAACACTGCGTCGAGCACTTTCTTGCCCAGATCGACCGGATCGTAGCCGGGCGCGATGACCTCTTTCAGACCCTTCATGACCTGCGGATCGGCGCCGTAATAGCCGGTCTTGGCCAGGTGCTTCGGCCGCGTCAGCACCGCCTCATGAATGTTGGTGTTCACGGCGCCCGGGCACAGCACCGAGACGCCGATGCCGTGTGGCGCAAGATCCAGGCGCAGGCACTCGGCGAGCCCGCGCACCGCGAACTTGGTGGTGCAGTAGATGCCGCACTGGGCGAGCGGTGTGAATGCGGCCATCGAGGCCGTGATTAGAATGTGACCGCCCTGGCCGTGCTTGAGCATGCGCGGCACGAAGGTCTGAACGCCGTTGATGACGCCACCGACGTTGACGCTCATCTGCCAGTCCCAGTCGTCATAGGTCGCGTTCTGCATCGGGCCGAACTGGCTGACACCCGCGGTATTGCACAACAGTTGCACCGGCCCGAAGACGCGCTCGGTCTCGTCGGCGGCGCGCGCGTACGCTTCGCGATCGGTGATGTCGAGCTTGATTGCGTGCACCGTCGCGCCCTTCTGCTTGAAATAATTCATCGCCTCATCCAGGTGGTCCTGCCGGATGTCGGCGATCACGACTTTCATGCCTTCCGCAGCGAACACCTTCGCCTGGCCCAACGCCACGCCGCTGCCGCCGCCCGTGATGAAGGCCACTTTTCCCTTGAGATCTTTCATCGGCCGCTCCTGAATCCGTCGTCGCACAAAGCGGTGTACAGTATGAATAGGCCTCAGGTTCCCGAATCGACTCACAGCGAAATCAGCCCGATTGCACCCATGATTGAGCCCGGTAACGTGCTGTCCTTTGGAATGGCGTTATGAAGCTCGTCGACGTCTCCATCCGCGACGGCAACCAGAGCATCTGGGGCGCCACGGGGCTGAATACGGCCCAGACGCTCGCGGTCGCCCCGATCCTGGATCGCATCGGCCTGCACGCGATCGATTTCACCTCGTCCACGCACATGGGAATCTCGGTGCGCACCCACAAGGAAAACCCGTGGGAGCTCATCCGGGGCATGCGCGCGGCCGCGCCGCATACGCCGCTGCAATTCATCACCACAGGGTTCCGGTTCATCTCGTGGGAGAGCTCGGATCCCGAGTTCATGCGGCTCGCCTATCGCACGCTGGTGGCGGCCGGCATTCACCGCTTCGCGCTGATCGACCCGATGCACGACCTCCAGGCGCTGCTTGCAGGTGCCCGCATGATCCGTGAAGAAGGCGGCGAAGTGCTGGCGGGTCTCACTTATACGGTGAGCGAGATTCACGACGATGAGTTCTACGCCCGCTTCGCGGAAGGACTGGGACGCTCACCCGACGTCGCCCGCGTGTATCTCAAGGATCCGACCGGCCTGATGACACCGGAACGTGCCCGCACCCTGATCCCCGCAGTCCGGGCACGGCTGCGCGGCAAGCCACTCGAGTTGCATTCCCATTGCACCATCGGCCTCGCCCCGTTCACGTACATGGCGGGCGCGGAACTCGGCATCGATGTGCTGCACGTCGCCTGTGGTCCGCTCGCCAATGGCACGTCACTGCCCTCGGCACAGCGCATCGTCGCGAACCTGCGTGAGCTCGGACACACGGTGGATATCCACGATGCATCGCTCGCGAGGGCATCCGACTACTTCGGCCGCCTCGCCGAGGCGGAAGGCTTGCCGACCGGAGCACCGCAGGAGTACGACGCCGCGTACCTGCGCCATCAGTTGCCGGGCGGCGCGATCACCACGACCAAGCGTCAGCTCGAAGAGCTCAATCTGCAGGATCGCCTGCCCGCGGTGATCGAGGAAACGATTCGCGTCCGTGCCGAGCTCGGCTTCCCGATCATGGTGACGCCCTTCCCGCAGATCGTGTGCACGCAGGCGCTTTTCAACGTGATCGGTCCCGAGCGCTATGCCAACGTGCCGGACCAGGTGATCCGCTATGTGCTCGGCCGCTTCGGCCGGCCTACTTCACCGGTCGATCTCAACGTGCAGGACCGAATTCTCGAGCGGCCGCGGGCGCGCGAGCTGGCTGTGGAACCGCCGCCGCCGTCGCTCGGCGAACTGCGCCGGCGCTTTCCGCAGGCGATATCCGATGAGGAATTCCTGTTGCGCGCCGTGATGCCCGCGGACCAAGTGGATGCGATGCTGGCCGCCGGACCTGCCGTGCGCCACTACAATCCCGACACACGCCCGATGCTCGAACTCATTCGCGAGCTCGCCGCGCGCTCCGACACGTCCGAGCTCGTGGTCGAGAAACCCGGCTTCAAGCTCGAGCTGCGACGCCGTGCCTGACGCCACGGCTCTCAAGCGCCTGCGCGCCGCGCGCGCGTTCCTGTTCGATGTCGACGGCACGCTGGTGCTGGGCGATCGGCGCAACACCGGTCTGCGTCCGTTGCCCGGCGCGATCACCCTCCTCGAGCACCTGCGCGAGCGCAAGCTCCCGTTCGCCGCACTGACGAACGGCACGGTGCGCACGCCCGATGAATATGTGCACGAGCTGCGCGAGGCGGGACTCCTGTTCGATCACCAGATGGCGCTCACGCCGAGCAGCGTCGCGGCCGACTATTTCGTGCGCCATGGGTTCAAGCGCGTGCGCGTACTGGGGACTGAAGGCGTATGGCGTCCGCTCGAAGCGGCGGGCATCACCGTGATCCAAAGTCACGAAGATGAGCCGGTCGACGCGGTGTTCGTCGGCTGGTATCGCGAGTTCCGCATGGATGACATCCAGGCCGCGTGCGATGCGGTCGCCGCCGGAGCGCGGCTCTTCACCGGCTCACTTGCACCCTATTTCGCGAGCGCTCACGGCAAGGTGCTGTCTTCATCGCGCGTGATCTGCGCCGCCATCACCAACATCACCGGCAAGCGTGCGACGGTGCTCGGCAAACCCGCGCCTGAGGCGCTGCGCTTTGCCTGCCGCCGTCTCGGCATCGAGCCGGCTCACCTGGTCGTGGTGGGCGACGACCCATCGCTCGAGGTCTACATGGCCCGTCGGGGCGGCGCGCTCGGCATCGCCGTGAGGACAGGAACCTGGGGACAGGGCCCGGTTGCCCGGCTGCCGGCGCAACACCGCCCGCATCTCGCCGTGCAGAATGTCGGCGAGCTGCTCACACTGATGGAGACTCCGTGAGACGTTGCGCAGTGGCAGTCGGCAAGACCGGCGGCGTAGAGTAGCCTGCAGCACACAGAGTGGGAGAGCACCATGACACCCTGGGAAATCAAGGGGCGCGAGCTCGTCAATTGCACCTGCGAGTATGGCTGCAATTGCCAGTTCAACGCGCTGCCCGACAAGGGCCATTGCCATGCCGTGGGCGCCATCCAGATCGACCAGGGTCATTACGGGGATACGAAGCTGGATGGTCTGCGGATCGCATCCATCTTCAAATGGCCGGGGCCCATCCACGAGGGCAAGGGTGAAGCCATCGCCTTCGTGGACGAGCGCGCCAGCGCGAAACAGCGCGAGGCGCTGCTCAAGATCATGACGGGGCAGGACACCGAACCTTTTGCCACCATGTTTGCTGTGTTTACCTCCACCGTAACGAAGATGCACGACCCGGTGTTCACGAAGATCGATTTCGAGGTCGACATCGACGCTCGCAGGGGACGGATCTTCGTCAAAGACTATATCGACACCAAAGGCGAACCGATCCGCAACAAGGTGACGGGCGAAGAATCGCGCGCACAGATCGTGCTGCCGCGAGGCTTTGAGTACCAGGTGGCGGATGTTGGCAGTGCGTCGAGCAAGACCCAGGGTCTGGTCAGGGTCGAGACCAAGGACACGTATGGTCAATTCGCGCACCTGCATCTCAACAACAAGGGCCCGGTGCGGACCTAGTTCTCTTACCTCGTGACGACGCCGACGCCAGATGACTGGAAGCGGATGTATCGCGCGCTCTGGCGCATCCGGTTGTTCGAAACCCACGTGCAGCGGCTCGCCGCCAAGGGCGAGGTTCCCGGCTTTCCGCATCTCTCCATCGGCCAGGAAGCGGTGGCAGTCGGCGTCTGCGCGCATCTGACGCGCGAAGACGTGTTGTTCACCAGCCATCGCGGTCACGGTCACGTGCTCGCCAAGGGCAGCGATCTGCAGGCGACCTTCGCCGAAATCCTCGGCCGCGAAAGCGGTTTGTGCCGCGGCCGCGGCGGCTCGATGCACCTGGTCGATGCGAGCAACGGCGTGCTCGGTGCGACGGGCGTCGTTGCCGGCAATCTGGCACTCGCCGCGGGTGCCGCGTGGGCTGCGCAAGCCACCGGCAGGAAGACCATCAGCGTGGCGTTCTTCGGTGACGGTGCGACCGGCGCTGGTGCGTTTCACGAGACGCTCAACCTCGCTGCACTCTGGCGCCTGCCGGTGCTTTTCGTCTGCGAGAACAATGGCTATGCCGAGTTCACGAGCCGCGAAGAGCACTCGAACGTCACGCAGGTGAGTAGTTTTGCAGCGCCGTATCGCATTCCCACGAAGACGATCGACGGCAACGACCTGCCGACGGTCTACGCTGCCGCGCACGAGGCGATCGCGACTTTGCGCAACGGTGAAGGTCCCTATCTCCTCGAATGCATGACGTTTCGCATGACCGGCCATTATGTCGGCGATGCTCAGCACTACCGCTCGAAGGAAGAGCTCGCCGCGCTCAAGGAGAAATGCCCGATCGAACGGCTGCAGCGTCAGCTCTTGCAGCAGGGCGTGGCGCAAGCCGAGCTCGATTCGCTCGCGCAGCAGGCAACGGATGAGGTGCAGCAGGCGGTCGATGGGGCGCGGGCCGCACCACGCCCGCATCCCGCCACCGTGCTCGATGACGTGTATCGATCGCCCGCTCTCCACGGCACACCGGGTTGAGCCGTGGAGCAGACCTTCATCGAGATCCTGCGGCGCGCGCTCGACGAAGAGCTCTCTCGCGACGCCTCCGTGTACCTGCTGGGCGAAGACGTCGCGGCCGGTGGGGCATTCGGCGTCACACGCGGCCTCGCGGACAAGTTTGGCGCGCAGCGCGTGCGCAATACGCCGATCAGCGAAGCCGCGATCACGGGTGTGGCGACGGGTGCCGCCCTCTGCGGGCTCAAACCGGTGCTCGAGATCATGTTCATCGACTTCGCGACGCTCGCGATGGACACGCTCGTCAACCAGACCGCCAAGTACCGCTACATGTCCGGCGGCCAGCTCGCAGTGCCGCTCGTTGTGCGCACGCAGGCTGGTGCCGCGGGCGGCGCGGCTGCGCAGCACTCGCAGAGTCTCGAGTCCTGGTTCATGCACGTGCCCGGACTCGTCGTGGTCGCGCCCTCCTCGCCCGCGGAAGCGTACGGCCTCTTGAAGAGCGCGATCCGGCTGGGCGAGCCCGTGTTGTTCGTCGAGCACAAGCGGCTCTACACGATGAAGGAATCTCTCGTTGACGATGCGGAGTTGCCACCGATTGGGCTGGCACGCATCGCGCGCGCAGGAACCGATGTCACGCTGATCGCCTATTCAGCGATGGTGCGCAGTGCTATCGATGCGGCCCAGAAACTGTCGAGGTCCGGGATCTCCGCCGAGGTCATCGATCTGCGTACGCTGGTGCCGCTCGATATGGCGACCATCGCCGATTCGGTTGCCCGGACTCACCGGGTGGTGATCGCACATGAGGCGGTATTGAATGGCGGCGCGGGCGCGGAAATCGCCGCGCGCATCGGCACGGAGCTCTTCGATGAGCTCGACGCACCGGTGACTCGAGTCGGCTGTCCATTCGCACCCATTCCGTTCGCGCCCGAGCTCGAGGAAGCGCTGCTGCCCCGGAGCGACGACATCGTCACGGCGGTTCGTAACCTGTTGGGAGTCGACGCGTGACGCGGCGCGCGGTGGAAATACCGAAGGTCGGGCTCGTGATGGAGAACGCCCGGCTGGTCCGCTGGCTCAAGAACGTCGGCGACAGCGTCAAGGCAGGCGAACCGTTGCTCGAGCTCGAAACCGAAAAGTCCATCGTTGAGATCGAGGCGACCCTGAGCGGCCGCCTGGCAGAGATCCTGTTGCAGCCCGACCAGGAAGCCAAGGTCGGCGACCGGGTGGCCTGGGTCGAGACCGACGAGCCCGAGTCGGCCGTTACGCCGGCGCCGGCTTCGCAAGCGTCCGCACCGAAGAGCGCACCGACGAGGCCGGCCAGGGCCGATGTGCAATCGAATCAGCGCATTCGCAGTACTCCGGTGGCGCGCCGCCGTGCCGCCGAACACAACGTCGATCTCGGCCGCATCAGCGGTTCGGGACCCCTGGGGCGCGTGCAGCTCCAGGATGTAGAGCGCGCCCTTGGAGCAACGGACCGGGGCGCGGGAGCGTTGTCTCCCATGCGCCGCGCGCTGGCGCGCGCGATGGCCTTGAGCAACGCGACCGTTCCGCAATTCAACGTCGGGCGCGCGGTCGACATGAGCACGTTGCAGGCCTTGCGGGGCGAGTTCTCCGCCGGGCTTGCAAAGGAGTCACCAAAGCTCTCCGTCAATGACTTCCTGTTGCAGGCCGTCGCCCGAACTCTGCTCGAGATCCCAGCGCTGAACGCAACGTTCTCGGGCGATCCGAGCTCGCCTGATGCTCGCATCGTGCCCGCGAACGGGGTGCACCTCGGCCTCGTGGTCGCGCTCGATGATGGCTTGCTGGTTCCCGTCATCCATCACGTCGAGCGATTCGGGCTCACGGAACTCGCGGCGCGCCGGGCCGATGTCGTCGAGCGCGCGTTGCAGGGACGCCTGAAACGCGACGAGCTCGAAGGTGCGACGTTCAGCATTTCCAACCTCGGCGCTGACGGGCCCGATCGCTTCACGGCGCTGATCAATCCACCACAGTCGGCGATTCTGGCGGCGGGGCGGCAGCGGGATTGCGTCGTGGCCAACAACGGCAAGATCGAGGTGCGCCCCCTCTGCGAGCTCACGCTCACGGTGGATCACCGCGTCGCCGACGGTCGCCTCGCTTCGAGCTTTCTCGCGCGGCTCGCGCAGATCCTCGAAGGCCGCGACTGGCGAGTGGACGGCTAGCGCCCGCCCTTCAGCGCCTTCTTGACGCCGGCGACGATCCGCTCCTCGTCGGGAATCACATAAGCCTCGAGCGGCTCGCTGTAAGGCACGGTCGCATCGCGCGCGATCACCTGCACGATCGGCGCCTTGAGCGAGGCGAAGCCCTGCTCGGCGACATCGCCCGCGATGATGCCCGCGACCGTCGCATGACGCGGCGCCTGGTCGACCAGCACCAGGCGGCCGGTCTTGGCGACGGACTTGAGGATGGTGTCGAGATCGAGGGGCGCGACGGTCCGCGGATCGATCACTTCGGCCTGGATGCCTTCCTTCGCGAGCGTCTCGGCGGCCGCGAGCGAACGCGGCACCATCCAGCCGGTCGCCACGATCGTCACGTCCCCGCCCTTGCGTCGCACTTCCGCCTTGCCAAACGGCACCAGATGCTCGCCGTCCGGCACCTCGCCATGCTCGAGCGTGAGCAGGTAGTGATGCAGGAACACCACCGGGTTGTCGTCGCGGATGGCAGTCGCCATCAAGCCCTTGGCATCCGCAGCCGTCGACGGAACCACGACCTTGAGGCCGGGCACACCCATGAAGAGCGCCGTCAGTGAGCCGGTGTGTTGCCCGGCCCAACCGCACGCGAAACCGAAGCCCGCCTTGAGCACCAGCGGCACTTTTACTTGTCCGCCCGACATGTAGCGGAAGCGCGGCGCCTCGTTCACGACCTGGTCCATTGCCACCAGCATGAACTCCGCCATGTAGAGCTCGACCACCGGGCGGAAGCCCGCCATCGCGGCGCCGATCGCGATGCCGATTTCTGCCGTCTCCGAGATCGGCGTGACGCGCACACGATCGTGACCGTATGCCTTGACGAAATCGTGGTTCTCCGTCGTCGCCATGTTCTGGCCGAAGTAGAGCACGCTCGGATCGCGGCGCATTTCCTGGTGGATGCCGGCGTCGATCGCGGCGATGAATGGAAGATTTGCCATGGAAGTCTCCGGACCTAGGCGTAGACGTGATCGAGCGCGGACTCGAGCCTGGGGAACGGGCTCTTGAGCGCGAAGTCGACGGCAGCCTGCATTTCCGCGCCCACCTTCGCCGCAATCTCATCCGCTTTCGCGGCGTTCAACACGCCGCTGCTGACGAGAATGCCGCGGAAGCGCGGCACCGGGTCGCCGCGCAGCGCCGCCTCGTACTCCTCGCGCTTGCCGAAGACCGTGATCGCCTCGTGCTCCGGATAGTGCAGCGGGACACCGGGCGGCGCGATGATGTTGCCGTGCGCCGAGAGGCGGTACACCTTCGATTCAATCAGCGTCGGACCCTTACCGGCGCGCGCGCGTTCGACGGCTTCGCCGACGGTGGCGTAGACCGCGAGCGGATCGAACCCATCGACCGTCACGCCCGGCATCGCGAACGCCTTGGCCTTGGTCGAGAGGGGCTCGCCGGCCGCCGCATTCGCATCTTCCTGCGCCGTGGTCGTGACGACGTTGTAGCCGTTGTTCTCCATGACGAAGATCGCCGGCAGCTTCCAGAGCGAAGCGATATTGAGCGTCTCGAAGAAAGCGCCCTGCTTCGACGCGCCATCGCCGAAGAAGGAAAAAACCACCTCGCCTTTCTTGCGGATTTGCGCCGCCCAGGCGGCGCCCGCGGCATGCGGAATGCCGGCACCGACGATGCCCGAAGTGCCGAGGAAGCCTCGCTTCACGTCGGTGAGATGCATGGAGCCGCCCAGGCCCTTGCACAGCCCGTCGGCGCGTCCGTAGATCTCGGCCATCGCGGCCTTGGGATCGCTCCCGAGCACGAGCGGATAACCGTGACAACGGTAGGTCGCGAGCGCCGCATCGCCCGGCTTGAAATGGGCGAGCGAGCCGACGATCGAGGCCTCGGCACCGTCAGCCAGGTGGGTATGGCCGCGGATCACGCCCGGGTGGTCGGTGAAGGTGCGCTTGACGCGCTGCTCGAATTCGCGCACGCGCAGCATCTGCGTGTAGATCCAGATCTGCCGCTCCGCGTTGGGTGCCTGCACGCTCATGGGTGCTCCTGCCGTTCGTGAACGGTCACTTTAGGAAATCCAGCCGGCCCGCGCTACTCGTTCGCCGGTAGCGCGAAGGCGACAAGCGCGTCCGCCAGTTGGTCGTCGCCATACGCAGTGCCGCCGGCGGCGATCACAACGTACTGCCGACCGCCCGCCTCATACGTCATTGGCACCGCGATCGCGGGCGCCGGCACCGTGGTCTCCCACAGGATCCGCCCGTCGTCGATATCGAAGGCGCGGAAGCGTGAATCGAAGGTCGCGCCCACAAAAACCAGGCCGGCCGCGGTGACGAGCGGTCCGCCATAGCCCGGCGAACCCCACGCATCGGGACTCTTGATGAAACCGCGATTCACGTGCCCGAGGGGCACTCGCCACAGTGTCTTGCCCGTCACCAGGTCGAGCGCGGTGAGCTCGCCCCACGGCGGCGGAATGCACGGCACCCCGAATGGCGACAGGAAGACCTCGCCCGTCATGCGGTACGGCGTGCCATGCAGAGGACGCGTCAGGAAATCGAGGCGCCCGCCTTCGATATGCTCCTCGCCCTCGCGCACGGGCACGAGCCGCATGACTGTGGCCACGTTCTGCGCGCGCACGATCAATACCTGGCGCGCGGGATCGACCGCCGCCGCTCCCCACGTACCGCCTCCCGACATCGACGGCAGGATGAGCGAGCCATCCAGGCTCGAGGGCGTGAACATGCCCTCGTAGCGCGCGGCGTCGAACTGCCTGAGACAGGCTGCGCGATCGAACCAGGTGAGACCGAATACCTCATCGCGCGTAATCGCCTGGCGCGAATAGGGCTCCGGCAATTGCGGGATCGGCTGCGTCGGCGCACTGACCTCGCCCGCGATATCGCTCTTCGGCACCGGGCGCTCTTCAACCGGAAACAGCGGCTCTCCGGTCAGGCGGTTCAGCACGTAAGCGAAGCCCATCTTGGTGATCTGCACCACCGCGGGCACTGTCGTATCGCCGCGCTGCAGGTCGAGCAATATCGGCTGGGCGGGCAAGTCGTAGTCGAAGAGATCGTGGTGCACGATCTGGTATTGCCACAGGACCTCGCCCGTGTCCGCCTTGAGCGCGACGACCGCGCTCGCGAGCGGAATGTCGGCCGTGCGAAGTCCGCCGTACACATCCGGCGACGGGCTCGTTGTCGGCAGGTAAAGGATTCCGTTCGCGGTGTCGACAGCCGTGAGCGTCCACACGTTGGCCCCGCCGGTCACGGCGCGCAATGCTTCGGGAATCGGATTGAAGTTCCACACTTCCCGCCCGGTGCGCACGTCGAACGCGCGCACGATGCCGTCGGCGGTATCGGCAGCGAAGTTGTCGGGGACGAGGTTCCCTGTTATCACCAGGTCCTTATAGATCGCGGCGGGCGACGTCATCGAGACGCGTCCCTGGCCATGATTTTCGAACGTATTGAGATCGATGAAGCCGCCGGTGCCGAAGTCTTCGCAGAGCTTCCCGGTATCGGCATCGATCGCGAACAGTCGCCCGGTGAAATCGCCCTTGAACAGCCGCCGCTCGCACGCGCCACCCGCCGGGGTGGCGGCCTCCCAATACGCCACGCCGCGGCACGTGCCGATCTCGCGCTTGGTGCCCGTCAGCGCGAAGAGATCGATCACCCAGCGTTCGGTGCCACTCGCGGGATCGAGTGCGAACACGCGATTGAAGGGCGTGCAGTAATAGAGCATGCCGTTCGCGAGGATCGCGGTGGGCTCATAGGCCGTGCCGCCTTCCGGCCCGTCGACGGGCGCCCAATCGCCGCTGCGATGAGTCCACGCGACGCGCAGCGTGCCGATGTTGTCCCGCGTGATCTGCGCGAGGCTCGAGTATTGGCCGCCGCCCGGCGAACCGCCGGGGGATGACCAGCTCGCACGATCGGGAACAGCCGCACGCAGCGGCGCCGGTGGCGCCACCGGATGCCGTTTTGGCCATGACGCCAGCGCCGGCCAGAAAAGTACGGCCAGCAGGACGATGACGGCGACCAGGATCAGCCAGGAACGGCGTGCTTGTCCGGCCTGGCGCGATGGATCACAGGTCAGGGCCAAGCAGATCTCCCCGGAGTCCGAGCGGTTGTTGTTTCAGGGACGCGCGCGCGAGGATAGCATCGCATTTCACCCGCAAACTCGACTTGCAGTGCGGTCGCTGCTCGATTAGCAGTCCCATGCCGGCCAATCTCTCGCCCGAGTACAAGAAAGCCGAGCAGGCATTTCGCAGCGCACGCGAACCGCGTGAGCGCCTCGATTGCCTGCGAGAGATGTTGCGCACCGTTCCCAAGCACAAGGGCACCGAACGCATCCAGGCAGACATAAAGTCGCGGATCCGGGAGCTGACGGACGAGCTCGGCGCGCCCCACAAGGGGCCGTCACGCAGTGGGCCGAGTCACGCGGTGCGCCGCGAAGGCGCAGCGCAGGTGTGCCTGATCGGTCCACCCAATTCGGGCAAGTCGAGCCTGCACGCGCGGCTGACCGGCTCGCGTGCCGAGGTGGGACCGTTCCCATACACGACTCACGCGCCGCTTCCGGGCATGCTGCCCTTCGAGGACATGGCGTTTCAGCTCGTCGACCTGCCGCCGGTCTCCGCCGATGGCATGGAGCCCTGGCTCGCTGGCCTCCTGCAGACCGCCGATGCCGCCTGGCTCGTCGTCGATCTCTCCGATCCAGCGTGCGCCGAACAGCTGCTCGCCATCCGCGCCGAGCTCGCCAAGCGCAAGATCACCCTGATCGAGGCGTGGCCGGGCCTCGATCAGGTCGATGCTTCATCCGCTGAACCGCCAGCCGAGCTGGAAGAAGCCGAAGTGCCGGATCCCTTCCGCACTCATCTGCCGACCGTGCTCGTCGCCAACAAGAGCGATCTCGATCCGGATCCGGAGGAAGCGCACGTACTCGAAGAGCTGACCGGCGTGCGCTTCCCCGCCATCACGACATCCGCGCTCACCGGTCACGGCGTCGATCAACTCGCGCCGTTCTTATTCAAGGCGCTCGGCATCGCGCGCGTCTACACCAAGGTTCCTGGGAAGCCGGCGGATCGCACCCGCCCCTTCACCGTGCGCCAGGGTGGCACCGTGCACGACGTGGCTCAGCTCGTGCACCAGGACGTCGCACGCACGCTCAAGTTCGCGCGTCTATGGGGAAGCGGCGCGTTCGACGGTCAACAGGTGGGGCCGGAACATCGCGTACGCGACGGCGACGTCCTCGAGCTGCACGCTCGATAGGCTCAGGCGGGAACGGCCTTGGCGCGGCGCTGCGCGCTCCAGCCGTGCGCCGGAGCGCGATGCAGCTGGCTCTCGGGGATCAGCGCGCGCATGCGGCGCGCGAAGCTGCGCAGGCAGACTTCGCCGTCGCTCAGCGGGCCGACGGTGTAGCTCGCCGAGCTCATGCCGGACTGCACGCGCTCGATCAGCGACTTATCCTCGATGTTGACGCGCCGGTTGATGCGCCAGTTGAGATAGCGCATGGCCCGCATCTCGCGCCGCGAATCCGGATGCACGTAGGCGATTTCACGGATCAGCGTCTGGTTCGCCGACACCGGGATGAACTGCATGAAGTCGACCTGGTCCGGATACAGATCGAACGCCACGTTCGGCCACAGCTTGTAGTACGTCCATTGCCGCTGCAGTTCGGGCGGCAGATGCTCGACCTTGGACAGGAGCTGCTGGTACATGCGCTCCGACGGGCTCGCCGACGGCACGTCGCGAATCGGCCCCCACATCTTGTCGACCCAGTGCTTGGCCTCGATGCGGTACTTGTCGCCGAAGAGCCGCGTGAGGCCGGCGTGCGCCACGTTGATGTGCAAGCCGTCGGAATAGTTGTCGGCCACATTCTTCCAGTTGACCGCACGCGAGCGCAACGTGACGCGGCCTTGTGGCACAACCTCTTCCAGCTTGTACGGCGCAATCTCGTCGGCGTACGGCGCCATCATTTCTCGCACGCTCGGCAACCCCGGCTCGAACCGCACGAACACGAATCCCATGAACACTTCGTGCTCGAGCGGTACCAGTCCGTGACGTGACACGTCGAGCCCCTGGAACTTGTCGCGAAACGGTACGCCGATCAGGCGGCCGTCGAGCGCGTAGGTCCAGGCGTGGTAGGGGCACGTGATGCGCTTGCCGCAGTGTCCCTTGGGCGCATCGAGCAGACGCGAGGCACGATGACGGCACACGTTGTAGAACGCGCGCACCGTGCCGCCCTCGCCACGCAGCGCGATGACCGATTCGCCAAGCAGGTCGAGCAGGTGGTAATCGCCCGCGTTCGGGATGTCGCTCAGGTGACACACCACCTGCCAGCTGGTGCGGAAAATCGCCTGCTTTTCGACTTCGAAGAACTCGGGGTCGTGGTAAATCCAGGCCGGCAGGCTGAAGCCGTCCTGGTCGGTTCCGGGGGCCGCGTGGGGCCGTTGGCGTGCGCTTTCGGTCATGGCGGAAGTAAATCAGCAAACCGCACGACGGGCAATGTCCCAACCGGTGGGCCCCGGGGCGTTGACGCTGTTGCTCGCACCGGCGATTCTGCCGGCCACAAGAAATAAAGGGAGACCCACCGTGCACAGGGTTCTCGTAGTGCTGCTCCTGCTGGCATTCACCGCCGTCGCTGCGGAGAACCCGGCTGCTCCTGATTCCTCCAAGATCGAATTCCGCTGGGGCGTGAAGATACCGTTGCGTGACGGTGTGCTCCTCAACGCCACGGTATATACGCCCCGGGACCAAAAGGAGCCGGCGCCCTGCGTGTTCACGCTGACGCCCTACATCGCGCAGAGCTATCACGATCGTGGCGTGTACTTCGCCTCGCACGGCTATCCGTTCCTGACTGTCGACGTGCGCGGCCGCGGCAATTCAGAAGGAGCATTCCGCCCGTTCCTGCAGGAGGCGCAGGATGGCCACGACGTGGTCGAGTGGCTCGCCAGGCAGCCTTATTGCAACGGCAAGGTCACGATGTGGGGTGGCTCGTATGCGGGCTACAACCAATGGATGGCGGCGACACAATTTCCCCCGCACCTCTCGACCATCGTTCCGGTGGCTTCGCCTCACGCCGGCACGGACTTCCCGATGTTCGGCAACGTCTTCTACACCTACGACATGCAATGGCTCACGCTCACGAGCGGTCGCGCCTCGCAGGAGAACTTGTTCGGCGACGACAAGTTCTGGCGGGCGAAAAATCAACGCTGGTTCGAGGCGGGGCGACCCTTCAAGGACCTCGACGACATCGTCGGCAATCCGTCGTCGATTTTCCAGGAGTGGGTAGCGCATCCACGCGTGGATGAATACTGGGACAGCTACAACCCCACCGCCGAACAGTACGCCAAATTGTCGATCCCGATTCTCACCATCACCGGAAGTCACGACGGCGATCAGCCGGGCGCGATCGCGCACTACCGCCAGTACATGAAGAACACGACCCCGGAGGGCAGAGCGCGCCACTATCTCGTCATCGGCCCATGGGATCACGCCGGAACGCGCACACCGACCGCGGAATTCGGCGGACTCACCTTCGGTCCGGCGAGCCTCGTCGATCTGCCCAGGCTGCACCTCGACTGGTACGGCTGGACGATGCGTGATGGCCCGAAGCCCGAGTTCCTGCGCAACCAGGTCGCCTACTACGTGATGTTTGCGGACAAGTGGCGCTACGCCGACACGCTCGAGGCCGTGACGGCAGAAGCGCGTCCGTACTACCTGGATTCAGCGACCAACGCCGACGACCTGTTTCACTCCGGCTCCCTCGGAACAGCGCCGGCGAAGGGCGCAGTGGATCGATACGTCTACGATCCGCGCGATGACGCTTTCGCAAAGCTGGAAGCTGACGCTCCCGAGAACTTCCTCACCGATCAGCGCTTGCTCTACGGCATCACAGGCAAGCAACTCATCTACCACTCCGCGCCGTTCGAGCGCGACACCGAGGTGAGCGGCTTCTTCACGCTCTCCGCCTGGATCGCGATCGATCAACCCGACACCGACTTCGCGGTAAACGTGTACGAGATCCGCATCGACGGCAGCAGCATTCCGCTCACTGCGGATGTGATACGCGCCCGCTATCGTGAAAGCCTGCGGGAGCCCAAGCTCATCGCGACGAAGGCGCCGCTGCGCTACAACTTCGAGCGCTTCCCCTTCGTGTCGCAGGAAATCAAGAAAGGCAGCCGCTTGCGGCTGGTAATCGGGCCCGTGAATTCGCTGTATTTTGAAAAGAACTACAACGCCGGTGGCGAGGTGGCGGCGGAGTCAGTGAAGGACGCGCGAACAGTCACCGTCACGCTGTATCACGACCGCAAACATCCGAGCGCACTGTTCGTGCCGCTCGGCCGGCCACTCGCGCCGGACGAGCCGGTCGCACCGGCCTCGGCATTCTCGGCGCCCGGCGGCCCGGAGAAGTAAGGACGGCAGTAGCGGTTGGATGTTCAGCTCAGATCTTGAGGCCGATCGAGGCAGCGCCGAGGAAGCCCGCACCGAGCTCGTTTTTTCGCAGCGCCAGCAACATGCGGCGCTCGAACAGGAAGTCGTCGGCATTGCGCCGCGCACGCGTGCCGCGATCGCTGTACGGCGCGGTGGTGAACACCTGGTCCGAAATCGCGTCGTCGAAGTACCACTGCGATGTGAACTCGTATCCCTTGCCGCGAATCTTGAAATGAATGTGCGGCGTGCGGCCGCGATACCAGCCCGGGTATATGGTCGTGAAGTGCGCTGCGCCGGTCGAGTCCGTGAGCTGGTAGCCGCGCAAGTAGCGCTCGTCCGGCGTGCCTTCACGCGCCAGGTTCGAGTAGACGCCTTCTGCGTCCGCATGCCAGAGATCGACTTGTGCGCCGACCAGGGGAACGCAGCCGCTCGCAGCGACGCGGTAGACGTTGAGATTGAGCGCGAGTGGCAGGGCGCGTACGACTGCGGGTAAGCGCGTGCCCGCGGTGAGATCCGAGCGATGGAGGGCGTGGTCGACGAAGTACGGTCCTTCGGTCGCCGACGGAGTCACGACGCATAGCCTGCTCGCGTCGGACGCGGTCGCTGCGATTGCGCCACCAAGACAGCGCTGTCCGTAGCCAATCAGCGACACGGCGCCAAACGCTTGCAGGATTTCGCGACGACCGATGAGATTCAATGACTTCCTGACCATCGTCCGTTCACATGTCAACGCGCACGGGTTTGCCACGCTAGATGGAAGTTGGGCCCGTGTAAACTCGGGTCGTTGCTTCCGGGTCCGGGGATAGCGTCATGACGAGAGACCAGCGTATTCGCACCACGCACGTCGGTAGCCTGGTGCGGCCGACGGAGCTGCAGCACTACATCACCGCGATCGAAGGCGGCGTGAGCGTGGACGGCACGGGGTTCAACGCTTGCCTGCAGAAATCGATCGTCGAGATCGTACGGCAGCAGGCCGAAGCCGGCATCGACATCGTGAGCGACGGCGAATTCGGCAAGTTTCGCAGCTGGTCGTGGTACATCCTCGATCGGCTCGAAGGCTTCGAGGAGCGCCCGCGGCGCAACGCCGACGGCTCTCCGGTCACGCGCGGTGCCCTGCCGCAGGTCGGCACCAGGGAGTCGCGCCTCTTTCCGCAGTTCTACGCGGAGTACTTCCACAAGCAGGGACTGACCTATCCGGGTATCCCGGCGTGCGTTGAACCGATTCGTTACAAGGGGCAGGCCGCGCTCAAGCGCGACATCGCTCACTTCAAGACGGCGCTCGAAGGCGTCGTCGTCGCCGGTGCATTCATGCCGGTGGTCGCGCCGGGCAGCGCGATGCCGATGTACGTCGACGAGCACTATCGCAACGAAGAGAAGTTTCTCTACGCGCTCGCCGACGCGCTGCGCGAGGAGTACTCCGCAATCGTCGCCGCCGGTTTCCAGGTGCAGGTAGACGATGCATTCCTGCCCTTCATGTGGGATCTCGCCTTCGCGGACCAGGGCCTCGACAAGTATCGGAGCTGGGCGCAATTACGCATCGAAGTACTCAACCACGCCTTGCGCGACATTCCCGCAGAGAAGATCCGCTACCACATCTGCTGGGGAAGCTTCAACACGCCGCACGTGTGCGACATCCCGCTCAAGTCGATCGTCGACCTCGTGCTCAAGGTGAAGGCCGGCGCTTATTGCATCGAGATGGCCAACCCGCGTCACGAGCACGAATGGCAGCTGTGGAAGACCACCAGGTTGCCCGAGGGCCGCAAGCTCATTCCGGGGGTGATCAGTCATTCGACCAACGTGGTCGAGCACCCGGAACTGATCGCCGAACGTATCGTGCGCCTCGCGCAGGTCGTCGGTCGCGACAACGTGATCGCGGGCACCGATTGCGGCTTCGCCCAGGGCCCGCACGTGCAGCGCGTGCATCCTTCGATCATGTGGGCCAAGCTCGAGTCGCTCGCCGAGGGGGCGCGCCTCGCCTCCAGCCAGCTCTGGGGTTAGCTGAACCGGGCAACCCATGCGGCTTGGTTCGCCGCCCAACGGCCGCGGCACGGACACGCTCGAGATTGATGTGAACTTCGCTGCCATTCGTTCGGTCACTGCTGATGCGGGGAGACCGGAGCGGACAGTGGTTCGGTGGGCGGTAGTCGAAGTGACGGCGCTGACGGCGCTGCTCCTTTCCTATATCTGGAGCTGGCAGGGTGCGTTCCCGGGACACGGAATACTGATCGTCACGCTCTATTTCGGCATCGGCATTCTCAGTCACATCCGTCGCGGCGAGTCGGCCAGGCAGATTGGTTTCAGGCTCGATAACTGGCCGGCAGCGTTCCGGACCGCGCTCGTGGTCGTCGGCATCGCATCCCTGGTATTCCTCGCGCTCGGCGCCGCTCTCGACACCTGGCACTTCCCTTCTGCCCGGAAAACCCTGTCGCAGTTGCCCTGGCTCGTGGCCTGGGGAACGGCGCAGCAGTACGGCCTCGTGTGCTTCTTCTACCAGCGCCTTCTCGAAATCCTGCAGGGCCCGCGCGCCGCGACACTCGGCGCCGCGACGCTCTTTGCTGTATTCCACGTTCCGAACCCGTTGCTCCTCGCGGTGACGCTCGGCGCCGGCATCGTGTCTTGCATGCTCTACCGGCGCGCACCCAACGTCCTGGTGCTGGGAGTTGCGCACGCCGTGCTCTCGTTCGTCGTCGCCGGCGCCCTCCCCCTGGACATTACTCATGGCATGCATGTCGGACCGGGCTACTTCACTTTCCAGTGATCGCCGCCATTGGCTGGCAGGATTCCTCGCGGCCTGCCTGCTCGGCGCCGCTCTCGCGCCATCCGCCCAGGCAGAGGGTGAGCTCGCGCAGTACATTGCCAAGCCGGACTCGAGCTATTCGTGGCGCGAGGTGGATGCAGGACGCGTTGGAGAGACGGACTACGTCGAGGCGATTCTCACTTCCCAGACCTGGCGTGACATTCCGTGGAAGCACCAGGTGTTCGTGTTCCGGCCCGCCCAAATGGATGCTGGGTCACGGCAGGCGCTCCTTTTCATCGATGGGGGGCGCTGGAAACCTGAATATGAGAGTGCCGAGCGGGGCGAACTCCCGCGTCACGCGCAGATCTTTACGCGCCTGGCTGCCTCGATCCGCGCGCCCGTGGCCGTCGTCCGGCAGGTTCCATTCCAGCCGCTGTGGGAGCGCAAGGAAGATCAGCTGATCGCCTACACATTCGACTCCTATCTCAGGACCGGCGATCCCGAATGGCCGTTGTTGTTGCCGATGGCCAAGAGCGCCGCGCGCGCCATGGATGCCGTGCAGGAGATCGCGCGGCAACGCTGGCAGATTCCGATCGAGCGCTTCACAGTGACGGGCGCCTCAAAGCGTGGCTGGACTTCGTGGCTGACGGCTGCGGTCGATCCACGCGTGGCGAGCGTGGCGCCGATGGTCATCGACATCCTCAACATGCCGGCACAAGTGGAGCTGCAACGCGACACCTTCGGTGAGCTGTCCGAGGAGATCCAGGATTACTCTGATATTGGTCTGCCCGGGCGCATGGATTCCGATCTCGGCCGCAAGCTCGTGGCCATGGTCGATCCCTTCAGCTATCGCGGAAAGCTGGTGCAACCCAAGCTCATCGTGCTCGGCACGAACGATCGCTACTGGCCGCTCGATGCGCTGAAGCTCTATTGGAGCGATCTGTGCGAGCCGAAGCGTGTGTTGTACGTGCCGAACCAGGGGCATGGCCTGAAGGACCCGGACCGGCTGATCGGCAGCCTGAGCGCCCTGTTTCGTTACTCCGCTCGGGGCGAGGCGATGCCGGAGCTCTCCTGGTCGTGGAGCACTTCGAATGCGGATCGGCTCGAGCTCTTCGTGCAGCCGGATCGACGGCCGCGCCAGCTGCGCGCCTGGCGCGCGAGCAGTCCCACGCGGGATTTTCGCGAGGCTCGCTGGTCGCAGGAGCGTTGCGTACGGTTAAGGGAAGGATTCCGCTGCACCGAGGCGCTGGCACCGGACCGTTTCAGTGCACTCTATGCCGAGGCGACATTCAAGGATCGCGGAGCGCCGCAGTTCTCCCTGTCCACCGCGATATGCATTGCGGACGGCAGCAAGCATGAGCCGCCCAATTGCCTGATGTTCGAGGTGCCGCCGCAGCGCACCGCGTCCGGAGCTGGCCACCATTGAAGCGCCCGGGGAATCTAGTACACTGCGCGGCCTTGCCCGCCGATCCCAGCTCGGGGTGTAGCTCAGCCTGGTAGAGCACTACGTTCGGGACGTAGGAGTCGCAGGTTCAAATCCTGTCACCCCGACCACCTGTTCCTGTTTCTATTCCGATGACATAGGTGACGTTTCATACCGGACATGGGTGACAGTTTTGCGGCGAAGGGATTCTCCGCACTCTCGATCCGACATGTCTCGTCATCGAAGTAACCCAGATCGTACTGCATGAAGCTGACCAACCACACCTGGTCGGCGACCTGTTTGACGCCGACTTTCTAGCCGCTGGTAAAGTCCGTGATGGTGAGCGGGTAGCAGTAGCGGCGATCGGCGAGCATGAACTCGCCCTTGTAATCAGCGCACCATAGATCGTTGGGTTGCTGCGGATGAGCCAGAGCGGTGCCCTCGGGTTTATAGATCCGTCGTCGCCGACGCTTCACCAGGCCGTGCCGATCCAGAATGGCGTGCACGGTGCTGATGGCGGGACAGTGAATCTCGGAATGCTTGCGGCGCAGGCGTTCGCGGATCTTAGGAGCACCCCAGCTGGGATGCTCCTGCTTGAGCTGCACGATCGCGCTCTCGATCTGAAACGGCAGTTGCCGGGCATGCCGATAGGGTCTTCGAGACCGATCGGTCAGGCCCTGCAGGCCACAGTCCTTGAAGCGGTTGAAGATCTTGTAGCCGGTCTTGCGCGAGATCTCGAACTCGCGGCACAGCACCGCCATCTTCTCCCCGTCGAGCATTCGGGCCACAAACTTGAGCCGCTCGTCCATCTGGCAACACTCCCGCCACGGCATTGGCGATCCCCCGCAAATGCCGAAAAGTGTTACCTATGTCTCCGGAATAAACTGTCATCCCTTCTTCAGAAAGGGCACCGGCACCGCCTGCACCTTGCAGCAGTGCTGCCATGTGCAGACCGTATTCGGCCCAGAGGCTCCCGTCTACGCCGGGTATCAGATCCACTTTCCGCCAAGCAGCTCGCGAACGATCGGGCGAGCTTTGAACGGTGCAGCGGCTCTGCCGCCGCTCTTCAGACGCTCATCGCGGTTCGCGCAAACGCGCGTGCGACGCTCGACCTCGGCGAACGGCTTGTCGCTGATGATTCGCAGCGTCTCGTCCCGCTACGAATGCCATTCCGCCTGCCCGGCCGCTTCCGTCGCTTGTACTTCGCGCTGTCAGGGTCGCGCACGAACTGCGAGACGTTCCAACGGACCGTGCCCGTGTAAAGCGGGTTCTTCAGGATGACGCGAACGGCCGAACCCATCCAGCCGTGTAGCGGCGCACCTTGCGCTTCCAGGTCGAGCCGGGCGAGGGAATCGCTTCGTCGTTCATTTGGGACCGCCGGAACAGCCCAACTCCCCTCTGCGCAGACATTCCACGGAAGATTGCGGGCGTCCAGAGAGTTCCGGTGACGCAACCTCAATCACTTTGCAGCGGCACTGCCCCGCTGCAACAAGTTGACCATCTCCTGGGCAACGATCGCGGAGGACGGCAGGAACATCGTAGTGACCATTCGTTGATCGATTACCACATCGTGCTTGTCGGCCAGATCGTCCTTGGTCAGAAAGAGTGCGCCACGCGCGCGCAGCCGATCCTCGACGCGAAACGGCAGAAGCTTGCCCCCATCCGTCCACTTGCTCCTCGCTTCGCTGGCGTTCGGAAAACCGGTAACCCGCTTGCCGGCGACGAGATACCGACCGTTGGAGAGCTTCACATCGCCGAAGCTGCCCGGTCCGTGCCCGCCGCCACCGATGATGCCCCCGTTCTCATGAATGCGCGCAATGATCGATAGCAGGCGCGCATCTTTTGAAACATCAAACAGGGAGCCGACACCGCCTCCGACGAATACCGCAACATAGTCATCGGCCCGCACCTGCTCCGGCCTGAGCGTCCGGTCCGCCTTTGTCCTGAAACCTTCGTATTTGATCGTGTAGCTGACCATGCCCGGATGATCGTTCTCATCGGCATCCAGCGAGAACGGCACCTGCCCGCCGCGGGGCGATACGAAGTCCACGATGTAGCCGTGCATGACGAACACATGATGAGGCTCGGCATACTCCCACAGGTTGTTCTTCGCGGTCGTATCCCCCATCGGCGCGCCGTTGGAAAAGATCATGAGCACCTTTCCGCTCTCGCTGGCGGCACAGGCTATGGCGCTCAGGAACAGGGTGGATAGAAACAGAATGAGTCTTTTCATACGCGTCCTTGGGAGCACCTTGAATTGCACGTCAGCTCGTGTAGTACGGGCGTGAGCTCGGGCGTGGGGGCAGCGGTGAAGCCAACGAGATAATAGGTCGGCGCGAAACCGGCGAATGTAGC